>NZ_JBQCYD010000021.1:0-45557 GCF_052088025.1 Senegalia sp. (in: firmicutes)
ATAAATAATTAATTAATTTAAAATTAATGCGTCAACTATATTGACATCTACCGTAGATGAAATTGATGCTATAGGATGCAAAAGAAACATGGATAGTAATAACGAAAAGGACCAAACACTAAATCAATTATTAGTTGAATTAGATGGTTTTAGCAGTAAATCTACAGTGGTAGTAATAGGTGCTACAAATAGATTAGATCTATTGGATGAAGCCTTACTTAGAGCTGGAAGATTTGATAGACATATTTATATAGGGAATCCAAACCTCAAAGCTAGAAAGGATATTTTCAATGTCCATATTAAAGATAAGCCTATACACAAAACAGTAGATATTGAAAGCTTATCTAAAAAAACCCATGGTTTTTCAGGAGCACAACTTGCAAGTATTGCAAATGAAGCTGCTATAATAGCTGTAAGAAATAACAAGAGAAAAATAGATTCTTATGATTTTAATGCTGCTATAGAGAGAGTGGTAGCAGGACTTGAAGTTAAACATCCTACTGTACTAAAAAAAGAAAAAAATATAGTAGCACATCATGAAGCAGGTCATGCAATTGCAAGCAAACTATTAAATTCAGATTTAATACAAAAAATATCTATAGTTCCAAGAGGTCAAGCACTTGGTTACGTGCTAAATTTCCCAGATGAGGAAAGATATCTTTTAACTGAAAAAGAATTATATAACAAGATAATAGTATTACTTTGTGGTAGAGCAGCAGAAAAAATTTGTTTTGATGAAGTAACAACAGGAGCACAAAATGATTTGAAAAAAGCAACTAATTTAGCTAGTAATATGGGTTGTAATTATGGAATGAGTTCTTTAGGTAATATGTCTATTGATGAAACTCATATAAGATACTCTATGGATTCAATAAACAAAGAAATAAAAGCAATAATGGAAGAATGTTATGAAAAATCTCTAGATATAATAAAAACTAACAAAGATATCTTAGTAGATGTTGCATCTTTCCTTTTAGAAAAAGAAACTATGGATTTAGAAGAATTAAATGTCATCTTTAAAAAGCATAGTAATTTAAGTAAAACAGCAAATTAAAGACACCGCTAGCGGTGTCTTTAATTATGCTATTTTTTTTCCTTTATTTCTTTTACTATCTTCTCTATAAATTCATTTACTTTCATAGCACCCGTATCTCCATCTTTTCTTGATCTAACTGATACCTTTTCTTCACTTGCTTCCTTTTCACCTACAACAAGCATATAAGGAATTTGTTGTAATTGAGCTTCTCTTATTTTATATCCAATTTTTTCTGATCTATCATCTAATTCTACTTTTATACCATTTTTTCTAAGTTCTTTTTTAACTTCTCTAGCATAATCATTAAATTTATCAGATATAGGAAGTATAGTAGCTTGAACTGGAGCAAGCCAAGTTGGGAATTTACCAGCGTAATGCTCTATTAATATACCTATAAACCTTTCAATACTACCAAATGCAGCAGTATGAATTACAATTGGTTTATGCTTATCTCCATCATCACCTATATATGATAAATCAAATCTTTGAGGTAATTGGAAATCTAATTGTATAGTACCACATTGCCAAGTTCTTCCTATAGCATCTTCTAAATGGAAATCTATTTTAGGACCATAAAAAGCTCCATCTCCTTCATTTAATATATAATCTACCCCCAACTCTTCTAAAGCTTCTCTTAGTGCAGTTTCAGCCATATCCCAGTCTTCTTCAGCACCCATTGAGTTTTCAGGTCTAGTGGATAATTCAATATTATATTTAAAATCAAAAGTAGTATAAATTTCATCTATTTTATTTACCACATTCTTTATTTCATCTTTTATTTGTTCTGGCAACATGAATATATGAGCATCATCTTGAGTAAATGCACGAACTCTCATAAGCCCATGTAAAACTCCAGATAATTCATGCCTATGAACTCTACCAATTTCAGCTACTCTCATTGGAAAATCTCTATAAGAATGTAATTCATTTTTATAAACTAGCATTCCACCAGGACAATTCATCGGTTTTATAGCGTAATCTTCTTCATCAATTTTTACTGTATACATGTTTTCTCTATAGTGATTCCAGTGACCAGATGTTTCCCATAATTTCCTATTTAATATTAATGGAGTTTCAATTTCCACATAATCTTTTTTCTTATGAAGATCTCTCCAAAAATCTAAAAGAGTATTTTTAAGTTCAGTTCCTTTTGGTAAGAAAAATGGAAATCCTGGCCCTTCTTCTAATATAGTAAATAAGCCTAATTCTTTGCCAAGTTTTCTATGATCTCTTTTTTTAGCTTCTTCCATACGTTCTATATATGCATCTAAATCCTTTTTCTTTTCAAAAGAAGTACCATATATCCTTTGAAGCATTTTTCTGTTTTCATCGCCTCTCCAGTATGCACCAGCTACATTTAATAATTTAAATGCTTTAACTTTCTTAGTGCTTGGAAGATGAGGTCCTCTACATAAATCTATGAAATCACCTTGTTTATAAAATGATATTTCTTCATCTTCTGGTAAATCTTCTACTAATTCTACTTTATAATCTTCACCTTGTTCTTTTAAATATTCAATTGCTTTATCTCGTGGAAGTACAAATTTTTCCATAGATAAATCTTCTTTTACTATTTTTTTCATTTCTTTTTCTATTTTTTCTAAGTCATCTTCACTAAATCTATGCTCTGTATCAAAGTCATAATAAAAACCATCTTTTATTGCAGGCCCTATAGCAAGTTTTGTATCAGGAAATAATCTCTTTACTGCATTAGCTAGTATGTGAGAACTAGTATGTCTAAATACTTCCTCTCCTCCATCATCATTGAACTTTAACAATGTTAAATCAGCATCTGAATCTATTTCTTCATCTAATCCTACGAGTTCATCATTTACTTTTGCACCAGTTACAACGCGTGCTAGACCTTCACTTATACCTTTAGCAACCTGCATGGGAGTTACTTTTTCTTCATATTCTTTTATTGATTCATCTGGTAAAGAAATTTTAATTTTATCCATATTCATCCTCCTTATTTTTGCAATTAAAAAAACCTCACTCCTAGACTTAAGTCTAGGGGCGAGGTTTACTTCGCGGTTCCACCCTTGTTTTTGCTTTAAAATCTTAACGTGATCAGCGGAAATCTTTACCCTTAAAGGTTCAGACTCAACTCCAGGTTAGTTTTCAATTGAACATATTTAGAAATACTTTCAGCTTATGCATTTCCTCTCTTTAAACTGTTTTCAATTTACTCGACCCTTCAATGTTATTATAAATATATTTATATTATTATACCTCTTATTATGCTACTTGTCAAATATATTTATACTATCTAAAAAATAAAAAATACTAATATACCTTGAATAGCTCCTATTAAAAGTCCTAATATACCACCCAATATTTCTATATGTTTAAGTTCTTTTTTTGCAATTGCAATTATTATCTCTTCAACCTTTTGTATTTCATAATTGTTTATTTTTTCTTCTACTATTTCAGAAATTTTCACCTTTTCAATTGTCTTATCAATCATTTCATCAATTAATTCCTTTATAGTTTTATCTCCTTCTTTAGCTATAAAATCATTTACATAACTTAATATCATTTTTTTAACAGTTGATGGTATTATAGAAGGCATCTTATTATCTACTATTTCATTGATTTTTTGCATGATTTTTATCTTTATCTTATATATATCATCTTCTTCTATAGCCTTATCAATTATTTCATTTATAGATAAAAGCTCTTCTTCAACTACTATACCTATACTTTTTGCTACTTCTTCTTTTCTTTTAGGTATTAAACCTTGTATCTTAAAATTAATTAAGGGTATATTTATAGGATATAGTGGTCTAAAAAGTAATTTAATAGCCACTATATTTGTAAGCCAACCTATAAGTCCTCCTATAATCATCATTATCATTATTTCAAGTATCGCCATTTTATTCACCTCTTATATTTCTTAACTAAGACATTATATCATATTTTTTGCATTAAAAAAATAGGGCAAAACCCTATTTTCCTAATATTTCCTATGAATATCTATTCTATGGCCTATATTACATAAGTTACAACCATCGCATAATATTACATTTTTCTCAAATATATTTTTTATTATCTTTATAGCTTCATCTTCTTTTCTATCTCCTAAATGAATCATTACTTTATTTGGAGCAATAGTTATCAAAGAACTTATTAAAAGGTCATCATATCCCATTTCATTGTTTTCCATTTCATCAGCTATTTCTTTTAAATATTCATTATTAATCATTCTCATATTTTCATCATACAAGAGATATCTTTTGTTTTTCATAAAAAATATATTTACAGTTTCAAATTTCGCCGTTTGTATATCTACAAAATATTTTAACATATTTATAAAATCTTCAAATTCTTTTTCTACTACAAATTCTTCAGTTATATCATTGACTGTATTTTTTATGATTTGTTTTAAAAATTCTAATCTAAAGTTTATAAATCCTTCTATATTTAAAATATCATTATTATTTAAATAATCTAATATTATTTTATTTATATTAGCTCTTTTACTTATATTAGATGTGATTAAATTATAGTTTTCATATCTATTTTCTATATAATCTAAACTTTTATTATATAAAAGATTTATATCTTTATCTTGAAACCAACTTTTTTTATTTAAAATTTCTTTTTTTATCATATTATATTGATATTTAGATATGATAAGATCTACTAACTCACTTGCAATAATATTATTAACTATTTTTTTTATTGCAACTTCATCAGCTTTATTTTTATCTTTTATTAAATATCTTATTTTTGATAAATTCCCGACCTTACATATATCTCCTTTTATATCCACTATAGAATTTATATTTTTGAATCTATTATTTAAAATAGTTGAAATATCACAGATTTGATCATCATATTCAATTGTTAAACAATACATTTCATCACTCCTTTCTAGCGTATTAGTAGTATGTGTTTAATGCTTGCTCTTATTCAAATTATTAGTTTACATTAAATGCAAATTAATGGAATTTTTACTGTAATTATTTATAACAAAAAAACTCTTAATAATATTATATGCAATAATATTATTAAGAGTTTTAATTTTTTTGGAGGCGGCACCCAGATTTGAACTGAGGGTAGAGGATTTGCAGTCCTCGGCCTTACCACTTGGCTATGCCGCCATATGTTTTAGCACAAAATTAATTATAGCATAAGTTTTTTTTCTAGTCAATATTTTTTATTTTTATATTTATAAAATATTATCTCACCTATATGGTAATAATATAAGTGAGGTGATTTATTATGAAAAAAGAAATAAAAAATCAAAAGAAAAAAATAATTTTTGAAAAGAGAAATTCAAAACAAGCTATATTAGATATTCATCATGAAGAAGGAGTAGCTAAGGTACCAATACCAGGTATTGATCAAGTAATAGAAGCAAAAGAATGGGTAGATGAAGTACAAAAATAGAGACAAATCCTAGGATTTGTCTCTATTTTTAATACTCTTCCATATTATTAAATCTAGCATCTTCTAACCATCGCTCTGATTTTGTTACATGATCTAACATGTTATCTATAGTTTGATAATGCTTCTTTTCTTCAATTATCAATCTTTCAAATATTTTCTTGTCACATTCATCTTTAGCATCATCAAATTGCTTTTGATAATACTCTATACTTTCTTTTTCTAATTCTAATGCATGCCTATATGCTCTTACAGTATCTGATATATTTATCTTAGCATATAAAAAATCGTCATTTTTTGATTCTTCTTCATATGAAGTATTTTCATTTAATCTCTCAGTAAAGATAGTATCTACATCTTCTATTTTCATAGTAGTATTACAATCAAAATAATTTTCTTTTATGTTCTTTATTATTTCATAATGTCTCCTTTCATCATCAGCCATCATTTTAAAAATATTTTGAATACCCTTACTTTCTGTTTTCTCAGCTTGTTCCTTATAATACTCTTCGCCCTCTTTTTCCATTTTCATAGCTAGTTCATATATGTTCATTTTAAAAAACCTCCTTAAGTAATCATTATTTATAAATATACCCTTATAAATTTAATAATAACAATATCTCTAGGTTTTAAATTGAATTTAATAATTCTTTAATTTCTTTTTCTTCAAAATTATATTTTTCATTACAGAAATGACATACTAGTTCAGCTTGTTTATCTTCTTCTAATATTTGTGTAAGTTCATCTCTTCCTAGACTTATAAGAGCTCTTTCCATACGATCCTTACTACAATCACATGCAAAATCCATTTCTTTCTTTTCTGTTATTTTCATAGAAAATTCACCAAACACTTGATTTAATATATCTTCTGGAGTACTACCTTCATCTATCAACGATGATATAAAAGAAAGTATAGTGATGTTCTTTTCAAGTTTTGTTAATACTTCCTCATCAATATTTGGAAGCACTTGAACTATAACCCCACCAGATGCCTTTACTGATATATCTTTATCTACAAGTACACCTAATGCTACTGCTGAAGGTTGTTGCTCTGATGTAGTGAAGTAATTAGCCAAATCCTCTGCAATTTCTCCACTCACAATATTAGATTGTCCTATATATGGATTTTTAAGCCCTATATCTTTTATTACTATTAGCTTTCCATTTGAACCTACAGCACCTCCTACATTGAGCTTACCATCAACTCTATCTTCTACTTCAATATCAGGATTTGAGATATATCCTTTGACTTCACCTTTACTATTAGAAACTGCAAGTATATTGTTTATAGGTCCATCACCTCTAAATTGAATAGTAAGTTTATCTTTATCACCCTTTAACATAGATCCCATTAAAGCTGCTCCTGTTAAAGTTCTACCTAATGCAGCTGTGGCTACAGGAGATGTGCCATGAATTTTTCTAGCTTTTTCCACTGTATTAGTTGAACTTGCAATAAATACTCTAAAAGAAGCATCTTCATCAATTGCTCTTATAATATAATCTTTCATTTTATTCCTCCTTTAATAATTTAATATTTATTATACCCTTAAAGACATAAAAAATATATAAAAAAATTAAGACCCCTATCATAGGAGTCTTAATTGCTACGTTAACTATATATTAAATATTATTATATTCTATTATAGTTTAGTGATATTAGTAGCTTGTGGGCCTTTTTCGCCTTCAACTATTTCGAATTCAACTTCTTGACCTTCTTCTAAAGTTTTGAATCCGTCACCTTGGATTGCTGAGTAATGAGCAAATACATCTTCGCCATTTTCTCTTGTTACAAATCCGTAACCTTTAGTTGCATTAAACCATTTAACTGTTCCTTTTTCCATTAAAAACATTCCTCCTAAAATCTATTGCTTGTAGATATGTATTATCTACTATAATTATAGTTTACCATATTATTTTTTTTATGTCAAATAAAATTTATAAAAATTTCACTTAATTGCCAAAAAATTAATTCTAGTGCTTTTCTTACTAGGTTTTTTAAATGATAAACCATCAAAAGATGATATTTCCTTAAATCCAACTTTCTTTAATAGTAACATAATTTCTTCGATATGAAAAGCTCTTTCTTTATGCACTTCATTAAATCTATGATAAATATCTTTTTCTTTTAAAAAAAATGTCAAATAAAAATTGCATATATCATCTTCAAATTCATTTTCCCAAGTATAAAATACATCTTCTTCATCATATATGAAAGTATTATTACCAATAACTTCAGATAACTTATAATATGAATTTATATCAAATATGAATATTCCCCCATCTTTTAAATGATTAAATACATTTAAAAATGTTTTTTCAAGATCTTTCATATTAATTATATAATTTATGCTATCACATATGCTTATTACAGAATCAAATTTTTTATTAAATTTAAAATCTATCATATTCATATTTCTTATAGATACATTTTTATATTTTCTAAGCTTTTCATAGGCAATTACAAGCATTTCCTCTGATAAATCAAAACACTCTACATCATATCTATTTTTTGCTAAAATTTCGGTTAGATTGCCTGTACCACATGCCATTTCCAATATATCTTTTGGTTTTTTATCTATTCTTTTAAATAAATCTTCAATATAATTATACCACTCATCATAATCAATATCCTTTGTCATGAGTCTATCATAAATTTCAGCAAATCTATTATAAACCATTTAAATCCCCCTTTTTACGTATATTACTTTTCTTTTTGATTTTCTTTAATCTTTCTTTTTCTCACATTTACTATCCCACCAATTTTACCAGTTTCCTTAGCGGTTAATCCACCCCAACCTAATTCTTTTACTTTATCTGTCAATCCCAGCTCTTCTGCAATTTCATATTTCATTTTATCTTCTATAGTTTCTTTTTTTCTCTTCTTAGTCATTATATCACTCCTCATTATTATTATGAGAGAATATAAGTGTAAATATACTCTTGATTTTAATTAAAAAAAATGGTAAAGTTAATATGTCGGAAATTACTACTTTTCCACTCCCCTTTAATAGCTAAAAGCTATTAAAAAGGCCAACTCCCCCAAGTTGGCCTTTTATTTTGCACTTTTTCATCTTTTCAATTAAATATATGCTAAGAAATTTAAAATTATAAAGCCTATAATTGTTATTATAATAGGTATATATTTAAATATATTTTTATTATCTTCTACTATGCTATCATCATATTCAATCTCAACTTCATTATATTTTGGTAATTTTTTATAAAGATATAGTGCAATAGCTCCTGAGAAAAATGAAATTCCAAACAAAGTAAATGATGCCATTGTAAGCTGAAGCGTTTCTGACATTGCTATATCTATATTTTCCATATTAGCTGCTTGATTTTCTATATTAGAAAGCATATAGGTAAGACTCCAAGCAAGTGCATTATTTGTAGCATGTGCTATCATACCCGCTATTAAAGAATTTGTCCTATATACTATAAAACCAAAAACTATGCCTAAAAAAATTGGTCCTAATAAATTTTGAATATTAAAGTGAAATATTCCAAAAAGAAAAGCAGAAATAAATATAGCCTTTTTATATCCTTTACTACTATATCCACTCATTATTAATCCTCTAAACATAATTTCTTCACAAATTCCAGGAGTAATTGCTATTACAAATAATCCCAATAAATAAAATGAAGCAGAAGAAGGAGTAGGAATAGGTGTAGGTTTTAATTCTCCAAATAAGCTCACTATTATTAACATTATAGAATTTACAAATGCAGCTACAGGATATAATAATATAGTAATAAAAATTACTAATAATATATCTTTAAATTTTATCTTGTTTAATCGCAATACCTTTTTTATACTGTAACCTTTCACTTTTAAAAATATAATTACAGGTAATAATACAAGTATATATTCGGTTATTAAAAGTCCCGAAAATAGTTCATATGATTGGGCAATGTTACCTATTGTAACTAATAATATGGCAATAAAAAAATAAAATATATTCACTTCTAATACCTTAGGTCTTTTCATAAATTTATCCATTTTTAGTCTTCCTCAAAAACAAAAATATCCTCTATATTCCTATAATGATTCCCATAATTTAAACCATAACCTGCTATAAATAAATCAGGTATTTTAAATCCATAGTAATCCGCTTCTATCTCCACTTCACGTCTTTCTGGTTTATCTAATAAAACACAAGATTTAATAGATTTTGGATTCTTTTCTTTTAAATAATCTAAAATAAATTTCATGGTATTTCCTGAATCTACTATATCATCTACTATGAGTACATCATAATCTTTTATATCAGCATGTAAATCATTTATCACTTTTACTTTACCTGAGGAATATTCATCATTTCCATAGCTAGATGTAGTCATAAACTCAACTCTAAGTTTCAAGTTTATTTTTCTTACTAAATCTGATGTAAAAACAAAACTTCCCTTTAGCAATGAAATCACTAATAAATTTTTATCCTTATAATCATTTGTAATTACTTCACCTAATTCTTTTACCTTTTCTGCTATTTCTTCCTTTGAAATAACAACTTTTCGTTTTTCATTCATTAAATCCACTCCTCATCCCTTTATATTTCTTTCTAATTGTTTAATGACTATTTTATTCCACTTTATTTATCCTGTCAACACCCTCTATCTAGTCATTATTAATTCCACTTAGATAATTTCTTATTCTTTTTAATTCATATAATATTTTATTTAAGGTATATTGTATTGAAACTCCTATTATAATTAATATTATTGCAAATATGACTTTAAACTCTACATTAAAGTCCATATAAAACACCTCCATAAATTTATTATAACAAATTAGAATTAAAAAAAGTAGCCAATTTGATATAGTTAAATTCAAATTGGCTACTTTTTTTAATATGCTTGTGCTTTTAATTTTGATTCATATGTATTTTCTTTATCTTCTACATCTTCACTATTTTCTCTATTATTATCATCTTTTATATATTCTAACTTAGATATTGAAACTTCAAATGCCATTTTATTTACTGTGCTTCCATCAGAAAGTCTTTTTTGATATTCTCTACTTTGAATTCTACCCCAAATTTTTATATGATCTCCTACTTTTAAATTCTCACAAAATCTTGCATTTCTCCCCCAAGATATTGAAGGAATATAATCCGACTTATTATATGCTCTATTAACAGCCATTAAAATATCAGTGATTTCTCTTCCAAAAGGTGTAGTTCTATAAACTGGCTTTTTGCAAATAAAACCATCTAAATAAATTTCATTTGGTCTCTTGCTTTTTTCAGCGTATTCTTCTTCACAAGGAATATATACATCTCTTGCAAAAATAGTTAACACTAGTTTGTTGTGACTATTTTCATATCTATTATATGATCTTAATTGACCTTCTACTATAATAGTTTTTCCTACTTGAATATCTAAATCTACTAATAAACGTTCTGATACAGTTACAGGTAATATATCACTCTGTTCGCTCAGCCTTGGAATCTCCATTTCATATACATAGAAAGACTCTCCATACATTTCATGACTAAATTCCTTTTCTTTAACCACCTTTCCTACAATAGTTACTGAATTATTGTTTACAATATTATCTACCAATACCCCCACTTCCTTTCCTATTCTTATGTAATTAGACTCTAAATAATATTATTCAAGTAAATATCAATTTATGAATAATATTTATAAGTATTTTTTTGCCCCTATTTTTTATATTAGACATAAATCTTAAAATACCTTTTTTATTATATAAAAAAATAGCAGAAACATATTAAATTTCTGCTATTTTTTTGAATATAATATTGCCTTTATCCATACCTTGAGAGCCAAGTAAAAGAATTATGTCTCCTTTTTCTACATAAGATATTGATTTTTGTATTGAATGATAAAGATCCTTATGGATTTCATATGGTACTTTATATTCCTTTAAAATATTTTCAAACTGTTTAATCTCTTCGTTTTTCACTTTATTATCTTCATCTACAACATCTTCACTCAAGGAAATAATGATTTTAGGTTTATTTAATAGCTCATACCATGAAGCTAAAACTACTGCATTTTCTTTATTTATATCTGAGCCTCTATTACCTCTTATTGAATTGACTATTATTATCTTATTATAATTCAAACTTTTTATCCTATCAAAATTTGATTGATAACTAGAGGGATTATGGCAAAAGTCATCTATTACAATATAATCACCATCATATATCTTTTCAAATCTACGAGAAATACTCTTAATTTCCTTCAAGCCTTCTTTTATAGCATTTATATCTAAACCATAATATAAGGCACAAGAAATAGCTGCTAGGCTGTTATATACATTATATAAGCCTGATATATTCATAGATATATTAAACTCTTGAGGTTCATAACTTTTCCCATTTATAGAATTTATAGTTCTTTGAATACAAACACTAAAATTTAAATTTTCATTTATATTTATGCTTGAAGCAGTTATAGTTGACTTTGAATTTAAACCATAGCTTATGGTTAAAACTTTATTATTTCCTTCTAGAATTTTCACTGCATTTTCATCATCTGTATTTATTATAGCTAATTTGTTTTCACCTAATGAATCAAATAGCATCTTTTTACTATTTAAATAATCTTCAAAAGTTTTATGAAAATCCAGATGATCTATATCAATGTTTGTATGTATAGCAATATTAAATTCTATACCATATGTTCTATAGAGTTTTAAAGCATGAGAAGAAACCTCCATAACAACAACTTGGGTTCCTATTTTGTTTAATTCAAAAAATATTTTATATAAATCTTCACTATCTGGTGTAGTCATGCTTATATGTTTATATTCTGCCTGTGTTTTTATTCCTAATGAACCTATAAGGGATGTTTTAATATGAGATTTTTTGAATATTGATTCAATTAAATGTGTTGTTGTGGTCTTTCCATTTGTTCCAGTTACGCCTATAATAAATAATTCTTTAGTCGGATAATCATAAAATTCATTTAAAAGTTCTGCTAGTTTTATTCTTGAATTTTCAACTTTTATTATAGGAATATTTTTATTTTTTATATTATCTTCAGTATATATCATAATTGCTCCATTTTTTATGGCTTCATTTATATAATTATTCCCATCTAATTTTCGTCCCTTTATAGCAACAAATACAAATCCTTTTTTAACTTTTTTTGAATTACATGTTATTCCCATTATCTCTTTATCCATTATATGCATTTCAAATCTCCTCTATGAACTAATTTAGAATCATGGTCTTTAGTATTTCACATTTTCTTTTTCATATTCTAATACTTGTTATTTTTTGTATTGGATACCTCTATGATCTATATAATAATTATCCTTATATATTAACTCTGAAATAGGTACTACTTCATATCCCTTGTCTTTTAATTCCTTTAATATTATAGGGAGATATCCCGTAACATATTTTGCATTATTATGAAATAAGATGATTGATCCATTTGTTACGTTTTTTACCACTTTATCAACTACTGGTTGAACACCTTTTTCTTTCCAGTCTAATGAATCAATACTCCATTGTATTACATTATAATCATTATCCTTACACACTTCAATAAGTCTATCATTATAATCACCATAAGGCGGCCTAAACAACTTGGTTTTCTTTTTTGTTAATTTAGACACCTTTTCTTCAGTTCTTTTTAATTCTTCTACTATTTGCCTTTCATTAAGTTCAGACATATAAGGATGTGTAGCTGAGTGATTTCCTATTTCATGACCTCTTTTGTCAAATTCTTTAACCCAATTAGGATATTCATCCACCCAAAATTCAACTAAAAAAAAAGTAGTTTTTACATCATTTTTATCAAGTATATCAAGAATTTCACCCGCATACTCATCTCCCCAAGCAGCATCGAAACTTATAGCAACTTTTTTATCACTTGTATCCACACCATAAATAGGTAATTGCTTTTCAGTAGAGAACACTTGACTTATATTAGTATTTGGATTTTTCATAAGAATGCTAGCAAGAAACAATAGAAATACTAATATAAAGACCATTATGACATTAATCTTTTTAAACAAATAACTTTTCATATATTTCACCCCACATTTTATAATTATTATATTATATTATGTGAAGTTGTAATTTAGTAATATAAAGCCAAATTGATTTCATATTAATTTTTTAATCATGCTTTTTTTCTATTCTATTATAAAGACTAGATGCAATAATTGCTGTTAGAGGTACAGTAAATATTAGACCTATGCTCCCTGCAAGAGCCCTTAATATTTCAGATGCAATCATATCTCTATTTATTATATCTATTATATTGAAATCATGAGCCATAAATAAAAGCATCAGATGTATTGAACCACCAGAATAAGCAAGTATTAATGTGTTTGACATGGTACCCATTATATCTCTACCTACATTCATTCCTGATTTTATCAATTCCTTGGTAGTCATATCTGGATTTGCTATTTTAATTTCATTTATTGAAGACGCAATTGACATACTAACATCCATCACAGCTCCTAAAGCTCCCAATATTATTCCTGCAAATAATATCCCTTTAAAATTGAAACCATCACCTTGTTCCACTAAACTAAGCATTTGTGCTTCTTCTGTTCCTAGACCTGTAAGACTCGCTAATTCACTTACAATTAAAGTTATTATTCCTGCAACTAATACTCCTGCACTCGTACCAATAATTGCAGCAAGAGCCTTTCTATTAAATCCTGAAATTATTATAAGTGTAACAGCTATTATAGCAATGGATACAATTATAGATAGATAAATAGGATTATATCCTTTTAATATTAACGGCAGCATTATTTTAAGAACAGCAAAAGCTGTTATTAATAATGTGATTATTGATTTTAAACCTTTTAATCCTCCTACAATAAGAAGCAACAAGAAAAATATAATTACTAGATATAATAAATATCTATCTCTAGCAATTTCTGATATATATCCTTGAATTATTTCACCATTTTCATCTTTTTCTAAATACAATAAAACTTTATCACTTTCCTCTACTACTATGTTGTAAGTAAACATACTATCTACAGTATTTTCAACTATTATTTTTTCACCTTTATTTTCACCACTTGTAATTTTTAGCTCTATAGTTTGAATTAAAGTAGTTTCACCTTCTGCATAAGAAGTCTCCTCTTCATCTTCTGATAATATCTCAAGCACCTTAGCTCTTACTGGCACTGGTTTCTCTTGTCCATTACCTTCAAGATTACCTTCAGCTAATGAAATGCTAAAATTCGAAAATATTATTATTATTAAAGTTAAAAATATAAGTATTTTTTTAAACATTTTTTACCGCCTTTCTTCTACAAAAACTATCACGATATACTTAATTATTAAATCATTATTTAAGATATTAGTCAATAATTATTCCTTCTAAAAAATATTTTTAGAATAATACATTGCCTTAGTTGAATATATTTATTATAAAGGGAAGAGGGGTAAGAATTATGGAAATATTTCATTATGAAGAGTTAAGAATCCTTATAGAGTTTTTTTGTGGATTAATAGTTTTTATGTTTTCCATTAAATTTCTATCAACAACTATGGAAAATAATTTAAATAATAAATTTAAAAATATATTTAATAAATTAACTTATAATAAAATTTTAAGTTTGATTTTAGGAATTTTAATCACACTATTATTTCAAAGTAGCAGTTTAGTTATTGTAATAATAATTACACTTGTTCATAGCAGAGTTTTAAATATTAAAAAAGCTATACCAATTATATTAGGTGCTAATATCGGTACAACATTTACCGCTCAAATAACTGCTTTTGATATAGAAAAATTATTACCTGTAATAATTTTAATAGCTTTAATATTATATCTATATGGAATGAATTCCAAACATAGATTAATAGCTACTTTTATACTTTCTATATCCTTAATATTCATTGGAATAAAGCTAATGGGTTCATCTATCTATGAGATTACTAATTCAACTTACATATTAAAAAATATAGCTTATATCTATGATAGTAAAATTAAATCTATATTTTTTGGTGCTTTTTTTAGTGCATTAATACATAGTAGTTCTACTTCTGTTGTATTACTACAATTAATTTCGAAAACTGGCATTATTCCATTATTATCTTCTATTTATATTTTATTTGGTTTAAATATAGGAACTTCAATAGATGCTATTATAGCAGGTATTACTACCAATACATATGGTAAAAAAATAGCCTTATTCCAACTTTCATTTAATATATTTGGATCTATAATTTTCTTTTTTTTAGGAGATATATTAGAAAATGTAGTAGTACTGATATCTCCAAATAATATAGCAAGGCAAATTGCTAATGCTCATACTATATTTAACATAACTACAGTTTTATTAATATTTCCCTTTACTGATAATATAGCTCAATTTTTAGATAAAAAAAATAATTAGGCAATTGCCTAATTATTTTTCATATATATATAATTCTTTTCCCTTTATTTTTTCTTGGTCAATACTTTCTTCTTGAGCTTTAGGAACAGTAATTATATCAGCTGATCCATCACTTATGAATTTCCTATCTGGATTATTTCTAAAACCTTCCATCCAGTCATACATACCTACTCCATCTACTTCTGTTTCACTTGCACGTACTCTTTGAATTGATAGAGGGTTAAACTCAGTATTTATAGGTGAAACACTTGGCTTCCAACCTACATTTAATATAGCTACATTCTTATATTCAGTGTCTTCAAAAGAACCTTCTTCTAAATATTTTTCTAATGATTCATCTGGTCTTCCACCATTACAAAGCGCGTAGGTATTTATCTGGTAATCAGGCACCACAGAATTAATAAATTTAACTTGTCCACCTACATATTCCTGTATTTTTGATTCAGAACTTACATTAGTCATATCATTATGATTTATTGTATGGTTACCTATATCCATACCTTTATCTAATATATATTTTAATTTATACTCAATTAATTCAGCTTGTCCAAATGGATTAGATCCATTTAAGAAAAATGTTGCTTCAAGTGGAAAGTCTGGATTTTCTTTGTGAAATTCTTCAAGTATTGCTACAGCACTATTTGGATCTATATTCTTTTCTCCATTTTCCTCTATTATATCAAAGTTATTTTGTCTTCCATCATCAAATGTGAGTACTACTGGAGTATATCCAGCTTCTGTAGTTATATTATTGTTTACAAAATCTTCTAAGCTTATAGGTCTGTAACCTTCATCATAAAGTGTTTGTAAATCACGTCTAAAATTCTCATGAGTTCTATCCCATACATCTTCCTCATCTGTTATACCGTGATACATAAGAACCATGATTTCACCATTTTCATTTGGACTTAAAGATAAGTCAATATCCTCTTTACTTATAGTTTCTTCTTTTTCCTTTTCTTCTTTAACTTCTTCTTTTTCATTAGTTTGAGCATTTTCTTTATTATTTTCATCATTTTTACTACTAGTTTCTGAACTATCAGAATTACATGCACTAAATGATAAGGCAACAAATAATATTAAAAAAATGCTTATAATTTTCTTCATATTTCCCCTCTTTTCACATATTTTTTTCATTTATTTCATTATATCAAATTTTTAATATATAGCAAAACATATATTTTAGTTAAAAGCTTAATTATATGTAATATACCTTTATTTTATAGATTTAATCAAAATCTTCCAGTATTTTTTATCTTAATAAGGTTATATTAATATTACAACAGAAAATGTTGTATAAAAAACTTTAGGAGGAAATAAAAAATGGCTAATAATAATAATAGAATAGTAGTACCAGAAGCAAGAAAGGCTTTAAACCAAATGAAAACTGAGGTAGCAAATGAATTAGGATTAACTAATTATGATTCTACTGATAAAGGAACATTATCTTCAAGACAAAACGGTTATGTTGGCGGAAATATGACTAAGAGATTAGTTGAATCTGCTCAAAGACAAATGTCAGGTAAATAATAGATTAAAAGAGAGGTAAGTTTTAAACTTACCTCTCTTTTTTATTGTCCTTTTGTGTTATAATTTATATGACTAAGTAAAGGAGAGATAAAATGTTTATAGAAAATAGCGATGAATTAGCACAAAATAAATTAATATTATTATACATATTTGAAAAAATAGATTATCCTATTACAAACTCTGAAATAACTCAATTCGTTCTAGAAAATAATCATATGAACTATTTTTTAGTTCAACAATATTTAAGTGAGTTAGTATCAACAAATTTCATCTCTATAAAAACGCAAGATGGAAATGAATATTATAACATTACAAATAATGGTAAGAAGGTTCTTGGTTTATTTGAAGGTAGAATCAGTATAAATACTAAAGAAATAATAGATGATAAATGCTCAATAAAAAAACAAGAAAAAATAAAAGAAAAACAAATAATAGGTAATTATTATAAAAAAAATGATGTAGAGTATATTGTAAATTTAAAAGTTGTAGAAAATGACAATACTATATTTACACTTTCTTTAAATGTCGTATCAAATGAACAAGCTAAAATGATATGTAATAATTGGAGGGAAAATCCTCAAATTATATATAAAGACTTTATAGACATACTTACAAAAAAACAAGACTAATTTTTATTCTTAAATAAAAATTAGTCCATTAGGTTCCTTACCTACAGGAATCTTTCTAACTATTTGATTTTTATATATATCAAATAGAAAGAGGCAATCTTTAGTTGAATCACTTATATACAATATACTGTTGTTATCCCACAATATATCGTTTGGCATTCCACCTATATATATTTTGTCTATTATTTTTTGAGTTATATAGTCAATCTTATATAAAAATCCATCTCCTCCATTAGTCGTAAAAACAATATTTAAATCTTTTATTACAACCATATCTAGCAATGTTTCTTCTATAAATATTTTTCTAAAAACCTTTTTATCTTCTAAATTAAATAAGGATATAGAAGACTTCATCTCTCCATAAGATCCGCATGATAATATAAACATATTTTGATTTAATATATGAAGATGTAGTGGATTAATATCTAAAAATATTTTTTCAATGTCATCTTTAACCAAATCTATTATACTTATACTATATTCATTACTATTTGCTACAAATAATTTTTTTCTTAATTTGTCAATTTTTAAATCATGAGGTTTCTCCCCAACTGCTATAGTTTCAATCAAATCAAAATTTTCTTCTTCTATTACTGATATAGAATTAGAATCACTATTAGTGACATAAATACACCTATTATATATTTCTATATGACTTGGGCTTGAACCAACATATACTAAATCCAATATTTCTTTTTTATCAATATCAATTTTAAATATATTATTTGTGTAGGAGTTTATGGTATACATTATATTTGATTCTGAACCTTTAAATATAGAGTGAGTTCTAGAATTATATATATTGCAATCTATTTTGTTTTTATTGTTTTCATTTATCATATCGCAATAATTTATTTTAGATGTTTTAAAATTATTTTCTAAATCTATAATTGTAATAGAATTATCACCTGAATTAGAAACCACAATTTTTTTTGGCTCAATTAAACTCATATTTTCACCTCATCTTTTCTATATAACACAGTATGCTAATAAATAAAATAAGGTGAATTTACATTCTATTTAATTTTTATAATTCCTCTAACTTCTCCAATCAAATATAGGGATCCTGATATAACTATTAAATCTCTCTTATTATATTTTTTATAAGCTAAATCAATTGCTTTTTTAATATCCTTTTCAGAAACGACATTTTTGTTGAACTTTTCTATTCTTTCTACTAGTTCCTCACTAGATAAGGCTCTTGGAACTCTAGGTTCAGTAGCTATTATACTATCTGCATATGGACTTATTATAGACAATATTTTATCTATATCTTTATCCTCTAACATCCCCATAACTAAAATGAGTTTATTATAATCAAATATCTTTTTTATATTAGATACTAAAGATTTAGCCCCTTCTTCATTGTGAGCACCATCTATAATAACCTTAGGATTGTTACTAATAATTTCTAGTCTTCCCATCCATTTAGCATTTTTAAGACCATTTTTTATATTTTCTTCTGATATATTTATTTTTTTCATATCATTTAATATAAGTAATGTTTTTATAGCTAAAGATGCATTATATATTTGATATTTTCCTATTAAATTTATCTTTAAATCACTATATAAATTACCTTGGTGTGAGAAGCTAAATAGTCCGCCTGAATCATTATATTCATCTATTTTTATAGAATTAAAATCTAAAAATGAAATATTAGAATTCTTTTCTTTTGATACATTTAATAAGACATTCTTAGCTCCCTCTACTTGTGGATAAGAAATAACCATAGAATTTTCCTTTATAATACCAGCTTTTTCATAAGCTATTTTTTCTATAGTATCACCTAATATATCCATATGATCCATTGATATAGATGTAATAACTGATATAAGGGGATTGTTTATTATATTTGTAGAATCATATCTACCACCAAGTCCTACTTCTAAGACTACCATATCCACTTTTTCTTCTAAAAAATATACAAAAGCTATAGCTGTTACTATTTCAAATTCAGTAGGATGATTATATCCCTCATCTAACATCATTTGTACTTTTATCTTTACTTTTTCTGTAACTTCACTAAGCCTATTATTTTCTATATTTCTATCATTTATTTTAATTCTCTCATTAAAAACTTCTAAATAGGGGGACGTAAAGGTCCCCACATTATATCCTGATTCAGTTAATATACTAGATATAAAAGTAGTAGTTGAACCTTTACCATTAGTACCTGCAATATGAATAAACTTCAATTTTTCATGAGGATTATCTAATAATTCAAGTAATTTTCTAATATTATCTAGTCCAAGCTTACTTCCAAATTTTCTAGTACCATGTATAAATTCTAATGCTTTCTCATAATTCATATATTAACCTCACCTTTTAATTCATCTTTTTTGTAATATTTTCTAATCTTTCTAATACCTTTTCAAGCATTTCTTCATATTTAATTTTCTTTTCCTTTTCTTCATTTACTATCTTTTCTGGAGCTTTTTCTGTAAATCCCTTATTTGATAATTTACCATTCACTCTTTTAATTTCATTTTCAAACCTTGATTTTTCCTTTTCTAATCTTTCAATTTCCTTATCAAAATCTACAAGCTCTTCAAGTGGTAAAAATATCTCTGCATTTTCTATTACAGCACTCATAGCATCATCATTGATTCCTTCTTTATTTTCTTTTACTTCTAAATCTGATGCAGAAGCAAGTGTCATAAAGAATGATTTGTTTTCTTCTAATATTTCTTTTATTTTATTATCTTTAGTTACAAAAATCACTCTTGCACGTTTTGAAGGAATAACATTCATCTCAGCTCTTATATTTCTAATATGCTTGATTGCATCCATTATAAAATTGATGTTTTTCTCTTCATCTTTGAAATTATATTTATAATCATTTTTTGGCCAATCTGATATCATTATGCTCTCATCATTATCATTTATATAACTATATATTTCCTCTGTCACAAATGGCATGAAAGGATGAAGAAGTTTATTTATATTTCTTAATACATGAATCAATACATTTTTAACTATTATCTTATCATCTTCATCTTCTCCATATAATCTTGCTTTAACCATTTCAATATACCAGTCACAATATTCATTCCAAGTAAAATCATAAACCCTTTGACCTGCAAGACCAAGCTCAAATTTATTCAAATTATCATCTATTTCCTTTATTGCACCATTAAGCCTAGAGATTATCCATTTATCTTCTAACTTTAAATCTTTATCATCCACACCAGTAAATTTAAAATCTTCTCCTAAATTCATTATTACAAATCTAGAAGCATTCCATAATTTATTTGCGAAGTTTCTACTTGCTTCTACTCTTTCAACATAAAATCTCATATCATTACCTGGTGTATTTCCAGTTATAAGAGAAAATCTCAATGCATCTGAACCATATTCATCAATGATTTCAAGAGGATCTATACCATTACCTAATGATTTACTCATTTTTCTCCCCTCAGAATCTCGAACGAGTCCTGTAATAAATACATCTTTAAAAGGAACCTCTCCCATTTGTTCCACACCTGAAAATACCATTCTTACTATCCAGAAAAATATAATATCATATCCTGTAACTAATACATCTGTAGGATAAAAATATTCTAGTTCTTTAGTATTCTCTGGCCATCCTAATGTAGAAAAAGGCCAAAGTGCTGATGAGAACCATGTGTCAAGACTATCTTCATCTTGAACTAAATTATGAGAATCACATTTACTACATTTTTCTGGTGCCTTTTTAGAGATAATAACTTCAGAGCAATCTTTACAATAATATACAGGAAGTCTATGTCCCCACCATAATTGTCTTGATATACACCAATCTCTTATATTTTCTAACCAATTAAGATATATTTTTTCAAATCTTTCTGGTATAAATTTAAATTCTCCATTTTTAAGAGCTTTTATTGCAGGTTCAGCTAGGGGTTTCATTTCTACAAACCATTGTTTTGAAATAATAGGTTCCACTATAGTATTACATCTTTCACAATGACCTACATTATGATTGTGCTCTTTAATTTCAACTAAATATCCTTGTTCTTTTAAATCTTCAACTATTTTTGCTCTAGCTTCATATCTATCTAATCCTTCATATTTTCCACCATTATTATTTATCCTTGCATCATCATCTAATATTTTAAGGTTTTCTAAATCATGTCTAAGTCCTACCTCAAAATCATTAGGATCATGGGCTGGAGTTATTTTAACAGCTCCTGTACCAAATTCTAATTCAACATATTCATCTTCTATTATTGGTATTTCCCTATCAACTAGAGGTAATATTAGTGTTTTACCTAGAAAATCTTTATATCTATCATCATCTGGATTTACAGCTACAGCAACATCACCAAGCATTGTTTCTGGTCTTGTTGTAGCTATTTCTAAAAACCTGTCTTCTCCTTTTACAGGATATCTCACATGCCATAGTTTGCCACTTGATTCAACATGTTCAACTTCAGCATCAGAAATAGCAGTAGCACAAGATGGACACCAATTGATTATCCTATCTCCTTGATATATCAATCCTTTTTCATATAATTTAATGAAAACTTCTTCTACTGCATCACTTAAGCCTTCATCAAGTGTAAATCTTTCCTTTGACCAATCTGGTGAAACACCTAATTTTTTAAGTTGATTTTTTATCTTTCCACCATATTCTTCTGTCCATTCCCAAGCCTTATCTAGAAATTTTTCTCTTCCTAGTTTTTCTTTACTTAATCCTTCTTCTTTTATGCGGGCTACTACCTTAGCTTCTGTAGAAATACTAGCATGGTCAGTTCCTGGAAGCCACAATGCCTCATATCCATCCATTCTCTTCCACCTTATCAATATATCTTGAATAGTATGATTTAAAGCATGGCCCATATGAAGACTTCCTGTTACATTTGGTGGTGGCATCATAATAGTAAAAGGTTCTTTATCTTCATTTACATCTGCTTTAAAATATCCACTTTCATTCCAATATTTATAAAGCCTATCTTCAAATTCCTTTGGATCATAAGTCTTAGATAAATTCTCCATTTAAACAACTCCTTTTTTTATTTTCCATAAATCATAAGTAAGACTGAAATAATAGTTAAAAATAAACCTGATAACTTTATTTTAAGCAAAGATTTTAAGTCTTTAATCTTACCCTTCTTATATTGTCTATCAGCGCCTAAAACTATCACACTGCTTATTAAAAATATTAATATACCTATTATATAAATAGTATCACTCCCTTAATAAACAAAAAACACCCTCAATCCTTATATAATATAAGGACGAGGGTAATCGCGGTACCACCTTAGTTTCAATTTAAAAAAATTGACTCTTAATTAATTTTAACGAATATTATCCGTTCAGATTTACTTAATTTTCAATCTGAAAGCTCAAAAGCTACATTCAGCAAAAGTTATCTTCTGGATCCTTTCAGCCTAAGGGATACCATTCTCTAAAAGTTCTTTTGCCTACTCCTCTTTGTCATTGCCTATATTTATTATATTACATAACATTATATATTTAATACATGCTTATTGTCAATATGAATGAATATTTTAAATACAAGTAACATATATAAGAATTCAAAATATAATAGAAGTATAGTGAATAAAATTTTGGAGGTGCATTATGAAATCTAAATTATTAGCAGTATTATTAGTAATTTCTTTGTTTATATTACCTATCATATCAGGCTGTAATGAAGAAGTAGCGCTTGAAAAAGTACGACTTATAGAAGTAACTCATTCCGTATTCTATGCTCCACAATATGTAGCATTGGAAAAAGGTTTTTTTGAAGAAGAAGGTTTAGATGTAGAACTTACAAATGGAAAAGGCGCAGATAAATGTATGACAGCTCTATTATCAGATCAAGCTGACATAGGCTTCATGGGACCTGAAGCTACAGTATATGTAGCTAATACCGATAAAGATGATTATGCGATTAATTTTGCTCAACTTACACAAAAAGATGGTTCTTTCTTAGTAGGTAGAGAAAAAGATGATGATTTTACATTTGATAAATTAAAGGGAAAAACAGTTATAGGTGGAAGAAAAGGTGGAATGCCAGAAATGACATTAGAATATGTATTAAAATCTAATGGCTTAGAATTAGGTAAAGATGTAAATGTTAGAACAGATATTCAATTTGCTGCAATGGCAGGAGCTTTTTTAGGCGGCGAAGGTGATTATGTAACATTATTTGAACCAGTAGCATCAGAGCTTGAAAAAGAAGGTAAAGGCCACATAGTAGCTTCTATAGGAGAAGAAGGAGGATATATTCCTTTTACAACTTATAGTGCAACAAAAGAATATATGAAGGAAAATCCTGAAACAATTCAAAAATTTACAAATGCAATCTATAAAGGAATGATTTGGGTAAATGAAAATTCATCAGAAGATGTAGCAGAAGCCTTAAAAGGACAATTCCCTGATACAGATAAAGATGTATTGATTTCTCTAGTAGAAAGATATAGAGATCAAGATACTTGGAAACCAGATTTAGTTTTAAGTCAAGATGGATTAGAGCATATGATGGATATAATGGAACTTGCAGGAGAATTAGAAGAACGCGCTGATTATGAAAAGATAGTAAATACAGAATTTGCTGAAAAAGCAATGGAGAAATAGAAGCGGGCTTTTTTCAGAGTAGAAATTGAAATAATTTCTACTCTGAATTTTTACTTGTTTTTGTTTACCTTAATATAATTTATGGTATAATTTAAATAAAGAGTCTTTAGTTTATACGACTAGGAGGAGAATTTATGAATAACGAAGAGAAAATATATGATTTATTAGAAAAAGTATATATAGAATTACAAGAAACAAAAAAAGATTTACATGATTTTAAAGAAGAATCCAAAAATGATTTAAGTAATTTTAGGCAAGAGTTTAATCAAGATTTGGAAAATTTTAGAGAAGAGACTAAAGATAATTTCCAGAGTTTTAGAAAAGAAGCCAGAGAAGATTTAGCAGCTTTTAGAGAAGAAACTAATAGAAGATTTGATACTTTAGAAAATAAATTTGATACCTTGGAGAATAAGCTAGATGATTTAGAATCTAATAATGCAAGCCGACATATTGTTATGAATTCTAATATAGAAAAAATAAAGAAAAATATGAGCACAGTAGAAGAAGTAACAGCTAAAAACTGGACAGATATTATTGAACTTAAAAAAATAAAATGAATTTATTTAAAGTAGGCCTAGGCCTACTTTTGTTTTGTATTATATGAGTAATTTATTAATTTCTTCCTTTAAATCATCTATCATTATTCTAAGCTCATCTTCATCTGGACGTTTTGAATCATCCCACATCTCATCTCTTGATAACCACCATACAGGACCTTTTTTCGGCGTATCTCCCGTCACTCTAGGAAATAAATGCCAATGCACATGAGTATCTCCGTTTCCTAATAGTTCATAGTTCATTTTCTCTGGCTTAAATACATTAAAGACTGCTTCTGCTACAATACTCATTTCTTCAAGATATTTCATTTTAAAGTCATAAGGTAAATAATGTAACTCTGTAGTATGTTCTTTGGATAAAAATAAAGTATATCCTTTAAAATGTTGATGATCACCTATCACTACATATCCTGTTTCTAATTCCATAACAAAGTATGGATTTATTCCTTGTTTAATCATTTCAATTCTTTCACAAATTAAGCAGTTCATTTTCTTCCCTCACTCTATAATTTATTTTATATACTTAAATATGATTTACCAATATTCAATCAATTAAAACCTATTTAATCTCTGCAAAAATTTCATGTATATTACCATCTGGATCTGCAAATAAAGCTGTCCTTTGACCCCAAGGCATATTGTGTGGTTCCTGAATAGAAGTTGCTCCATTTCTAACTAAATTTTTAAATGATTCATCCACATCATTAGTAGTTTCACATGGAAAAGCTAGTTCAAATGCTTGACCACTTGGTTTTTTCTTATATTCATTACTAAACTCATACATAACATCTCTCATGCAAATAGCAAATCTAACTCCATCATTTTTAAATTCAACATAGTTTTCAAGATCATTTTTAACTTCAAAGCCTAATATTTGATTATAAAATTCCTTCATCTTTTCTATATCATCTGTCCAAATTGTAATAAGATTTATTTGTGACTTCATTATAATCATCCTTTCTTAATTTTAATCTAAGCTTATCCAATATCTTTGAGTAATTTCATTTTCTTCTGGTATTTCATTTTCTAATATACCACCATTATTTATAATGGTCTTTGCTGATGCAATATTATCTTTATCACAAGTAATTAAAACTTTTTTAATATCTAATTTTAGACATTCTGTTAAAGATAATTTTAACATCTCAGTTGCATATCCTTGATGTCTTTCTGATTTTCTAATACTATAACCTATATGTCCACCAAATTTTAATAAGTAATCATTTAGGCGATGTCTAATATCAATCATACCAATTAAACGACCGTCATCAGTAGAAACAGCTATATATGTAGTTGCTGGAACTAAACCTTCTCCTACAGTCTCCTCTTTTAAATTATTACAAAATGAACTATACCACTCATCAAATGTTTCAGCATTTCTCAAACCAGCAGTACCATCCATGCTATCTCTACTTTCAATAAATTCTCTTTTATAATCCATAATTTTATCTTTATACTCTGTTGTAGGTAAAACTAATTTTAATCTATTCATATTTATCACTTACACCTGCCTCATTAATTCTAAATTCTTTCTTATCACAATCTATTTCAACTTCTACTCCATAGGCCAATATGCACATTGGTGAGGTATGTCCAAAATTCATATTGTACATAATTGGTAAATCACGTCTTTTAGCTTCATCTCTTATTACCTTTAAATATTGTTCTTTATATTCTTCATAATATTTTTCATCTTGAGGTTTACCTATAATTAATCCATTTATTTTATCAAATATGCCTAAAGCGTTGAAAGCTCTAAGACACCCTCTGATATAATCAGGTGTAGGCTTCTCTTCACTAGTTTCTAAAAATAATATCTTATCTTCCCATTCTTTTAAATCAGGCCATAATTCTGTTCCCCTTAACCAATCTAATACTTCTATACATCCACCTATTAATTTACCTCTTACCTTACCTTTTCCTTGAAGAATTTCATATCTTCTTTTTTCAATGTTTAATTCTCTTTTTATTTTGCTATTATCTTTATTTTCCCATGGCAAAAACTCTGAAGTCCAATGTTTGCTTCCTTCAACTTGTCCTATTTTTTCACTAGTAAATAATACTCTTTCAATCCACTTTTTTGTATAATCATGCATTTCTACATTTTCAGCAAATTCTGCCAGAATACTCGGTCCATAATAACTAATAATACCAGCTTTATAGCACATGAAGTGGTTTACCGTTGTATCGGAATATCCCATGAATATTTTAGGGTTATTCTTTATTAAATTAAAATCTATATAGGGCAATAATCTAAGAGTATCATCACCACCTATATTAGAAAATATAGCCTTAATTTCTTTATCTTTAAATGCATTCATCATATCTTCGGCTCTTGCCTCTGGATGTTCACTTAAATATTTACTACCCTTTAGACTATTTGGCATTTCTACAACTTTAAGTCCAAATACTTCTTCTAATCTTTTTTTCCCTATTTCATATCTATGTCTAAATTCTTTATCTCCCGCTCCACCCCATGATAAACTTACAATAGCTACTTTATCTGCTCTTTTTAGCTTTACTGGTTTTATCATAAATAATTCCTCCTTACAGTATTATTCCATTGTTCTTCCGTTATCCTCCAAACTTCATTAGGAATATATTGATAGTTTGAGTATCCTAATTTTTTTGCATTTCTATCAGCCATTTCTATGAACTCAATATTTCTGTTTACACCCTCTTTTAAACTTTCAACTATCATTTTTGACCAAATTCCACCTTTTTCATATAAACCTTTCATTAGAAAATCTTTTTCTAACTTTTCTATATCATATTTTATCTTTTTATGTTGGACAGTCCATTCATTATTTGACCATGAGAGTATAGAAAATTCTGCAGAAGATTCCTTGTTAAAATGTACTCCAACTGATCCAGGATTTAAAACCAGTTTTCCATTTATAACTCTACTCCATTGCTCATGAGTATGACCACAAATTAATACTTTTTCATCAATCTTATTTAAGATTTCTACAAGCCTATCCTCTTTATAAGGATAAAGATGTTCGTAAACATCATCTGTAGAACCATGAACTACTCTAATAGTATCAAAGTCTTCAATCTGTATTGATTTTTGATTAGTTAAGTCCCTTATAAATTCAATATTATGAGTCTCTAACTTATCTCTAGTCCAAATTATAGAATCTAATTGTCTATATTTATTCCAGTCAGTGGTTTTATCATCAATAGTTTTTAATATATACTCTTCTCTATTTCCACCTATAGTCCATCCCTTTAACTTAGATATTCTATTTAGAACTTCATTAGGATTAGGGCAATCACTAATATGATCACCTGCTATAATGAAATGATCAATTCCTTGATTCATTGAATAATTAATCACCGCTTCTAGTGCAGTAAAATTTCCATGGATATCTGCTAATACTCCTATTTTCATTTTTCATCTTCCTTTATATATTTATTTAAAATTTTCAATAATCTTATTATTATTTTATTCTACAAAACTTTTTAAAATCCTTTTTTATTAATAAAATCAGGCATGTTTTATAATTATAAAACATGCCTGATTTTAAATATTTTTATATAATAGTTTCAAAACTAAATTTTATTTTTTATTGTGTATCAAACTATTATTTACAATTTCTTTTCTTTTTTCTCTTAAGTTTCTTATTTCATTTTTAACTAATCCATCTTTCATTTTTCCCTTTTCTATAAAAAACATGGATAAACCTCCTGCGCCTACATGAGTACCAACTGCTGCTCCCATTTGCATTATATAAATATCTCCAATAAAATCTGTTTCTTTTTTTATTTTATCCTTTAAATCATGTGCAATTTTTATTTTTGTTGTATATCCAATTATGATAAAATTCGTAATATCTTTATCTACTCTTCTTACAAATTCATCTACATAATAATTTAGTGCCTTTTTCATCCCTCTTACTTTGGCTACTATAGCACCCTTACCTTTTTTCATAGACATAATAGGTTTAATCCTTAGTAATTTACCAATTAAAGCACTGGCATTGGTGAGTCTTCCACTTTTTATTAAATTATCTAAATCATCTACACAAAGAAAATGTTTAACTCTAGTTTTATAACTTTCATTAAACTCTATAAGTTCATCAAAACTGTATCCTTCTTCAATTAGCTGAGCAGATTTTATTATTAACCAGCCGCTTCCATGACTCATAGATAAAGAATCTACCACATGTATTTTAATATTGGAGTCTTTATTATCTTCAAAATAATAATCTTTTGCTATAACAGCCGATTGATAAGATCCGCTAGTTCCACTGGACATACAAATACAGAGTACTTCTGTATATCCTTCTTCTACAGCTTTATCTATGATTTTTAAGTATTCATCTGGACTAGGCATAGATGTAGTTGGGTTTTCATCTAGAGTTTTCTGTTTTTCATAGAATTCATCAGGCTGAATATCTATTTTATCTTTGTAACTTTTACCTTCTATAATAATATTTAGAGGTGCTACTCCTATGTTATATTTATCAATTATATCTTCAGATAAATCACATGTGGAATCTGCCATAATTTTAATCAAATTTATCCCACCTTCTATTTTGATATGGCATAATTAGTCAAATTTCTACAATATGTTTATTTTATTAGTATAGCATATATCTTGTTTATTGGATATATGCTATAAAAAAAATAATCTCTTAAATAAACTTATTCAAGAGATTATTTAATATTATTATTAACATATTTTTATTATGTTTCTCTATTTCTAAATGGTTCAGTTGATTCAGAGTTTTTTATAGCAACAATATATTGAAAAAATTCCAATATGCTTTTTTCTGATTTTTCATTATTAAACTCAGGAGACATTTTTATATCAGAAAAAGGTATTCTTTTACTATTTAATTTACAGACTATAAAAATTTTTAATATTTAGTACTTCTTAAAGTTATAACCTAATATTTCTACTGAATCTTTTTTATTTAATCTTGAATCATAATTCTTTCTTAACTGGATCATATTCAAATGATCGAATCCAATTTCTCTATAAAACTCTATTGCACTAATATTTCGAGGTATTACATCTACAAATAATGCAGTAACATTTTCATTAATCAACATATTATCAAGAAGAGACATAGCTTTTTTCCCTAATCCTTTTTTCCTATATTTTTTAAGAATATATAAATCTTCAAGCCATGCAGCGTTATCTCCACCAAATTCTAAATAAAAGAAACCAATAACGTCTCTATCTTCCATAGCTAAATAAATGTTTCCTTCTTTTAACCATGAGTTAAATGTTTGCTCACCTTTCTCGATTGTACACCAGTATTCCTCAGGTGCTTTAGTTAATTTACGATGATAATTCATTAATTCTACAATCATAGGTGATACAATCTCTTTATCCTCATTCTTACAAATTCTTAGTTCCATTTTTCACTCTCCTATTTCTTAAATACTAAATTTATCAATGTATATTTACCTTTATTACTTTCTTCCAACTATAATAAAGCGATGTTCTGTACCTACCACAAAACCTTTTTTCTCTAACTTTTTTTGTAACCTACACAAATTTCTAAAACAAGAATCTACAGAAAAATTAGGAAATTCCCATTCAATTACCTTTGCAAAATAAACTAAAGTGCCTACATCATAGAACTTATTTTGTGGAAAATATTCATTAGTATATAATATTTCAAAACCTGCTTCTTTTAACAATTTACTATTGTTCTCTAAATCATGCTTTGAATTCTTGATTTCTAAATTATCAATTAATTTGATTGATAAATCATTATTATTTTTTCCACCGACTTGTTGTGTTATGAAAAAACCATCTTTTTTTAATATTCTTTTTTACTTCATTTATAGCAAAAGACTCATGTTTATTTATAACTATATCAAATTTATCGTTCGAATAAGGAATATTACTATCTTCTATTATTTGCTTTACTTCTATTCCTAGAGGAGTCAATTTCTTTTTACATAATTCTATATTAGGTTTATATGTTTCTGTAACACTAGTTAATTTATAAGGATGATTAAGTGTTAATAGAAATTCTCCACCACCTGTACCCATATCTAATAATCTATCAGATGGTCTGATGTTATTTAATATAATTTCTTTATAATCCCAAGGGAGCCCTTCACTATCATATCTATCATTAATATGAGAAAAATCCCAGCCCTTAAGTGTATATTGTTCTTATTTTTTCCATTCTTCTTTTAACTTTTTATAATTCATTATATGCTCCTTTTATTTTTCATCATATTCATATTTATTTCATTTAGCATATAGCAAGAAATTTTGATATAAATATCCTTTTCATAGGTCATTTCATCTGATTTTTTTATATAAACATTTAATGCATCTTCTATTAAAGATTTGTATTTCTCTGAAAGTATATTTTTTCCCCAAATACCTCCCTCAAGTTTTGAAGAAATAACATTTTCTTTTATAAAATATAGAACTCTACATAAATTAAGAATAATATAAACCGGGTTATCTAATATATCATCTTCTGCATTTTTGATATCCCTAAGTATTGAATCTATATAATATCCTCTTGGTACATCACTAAATACATCGTCTATACCTCTACCATAAAGACAAACTCCTCTATGCTTAATAATAGTCATATGTGCTGCCAAATCAGGATCTACATCATTACCACAAATATAATCTTCATTAAAAAGATATTTATCTTTATGACTATCAGAATAGTGAAGTTCAAAAGGTGTGGGATAAACAAATTGTTTTGCATATTTTTCTAATATAATGCTCATTTCTATACCTTTTTTAGGTAAATTATTTATGTATAATATTGATGATATAAGTTCTTTTTTAAATTTATATTAATAGGTTCTTTTACAACTACAATAAAATCTATATCACTTGCATCAGTATAACAACCCATAGCTAATGAACCATGTAAATATATTCCAACAATATTAGAATCTAATATACTCTTAAATCTATCAATTATTATATCTAATATTCTAAATGGTTTCACATTATCCCCTTCAGCCTTAGATAGTTTTCTTATTTCTTATTTGTATGATTACAGGCGATTGAGTTCTCAGCATCTATAGCCAATGTATATTTATCACCTTTAACATATCCTAGAACAGGTCTATCTGTTTCTTCTTCATGAGGCAAATAATACACCCTATGAGAAATATTATTAAGTCCCATTTGTTTTTTCTCTCCTAACTTAATACAAAGTTAATTTAAATACCTTTTCATCTTTTAAAAATCTTTCTGTATCTTTAAATCCAACTTTTTCATATAACTTTTGCGCTACAATATTGTCTGGGTCAAAACATATATGTATTCCCTTGCAATCCTTAATTTTCTTCATTTCTACAATTATTTTAATTAAGGATGCTTTTCCATATCCGCAACCTTGAAACTTGTAATCTATCATTAATCTGCAGATTTCAAAAAAGTTATAATCATATGAATATCCATACATAGCAAACCCAACCATTGTTTCATTGTTATAGATAGCTTTAGTATCCCAGCCTTCTTGTACTTTTGATTGAGCAAGCGATAATGCATTAGATGCTATATATTCTTCAAATACAGTATGCGTATTATTTTTATTGGTTGTCAATTTAATGCATTCTATCCAGTTATCATTGGTAATATTTCTTAAATTAATATTCATAATTCATCTCCTATAATTAAAAAAGTCTATATACTAATAGGTCACTCTAATTCTAGTAGAATTCATCTTACGGTTGTAAATAACTCCTAGTATTACTGAAACAATAAATTCTATTATGTACACCAAAAACACCTTAAACCCTATATCTAATTGCAAATATCCGTTATATCCTATATATACGGCTAGTCCTATACATCCATTATACCAAGCGTGTGCTAATACACATAAAGTTATATTTTCACTATACTTATATAATGTAGAAAAACTAAAGCTTAAGATAATTGTCATAAGAGTATAAATTCCAAAATTAATTTCACTTTGTACAGTTCCTTTTATAAACCATAACGGTAGATGCCATAATGCCCATACAACTCCTACAACTATAGTAGCAGGAATATAAGTAAATATTTTTTCCAAATTAGGTTGTAGATAACCTCTCCAGCCTATTTCTTCAAATCCTCCCCCTATTATCATAAGAGGTAAATTAATAAACATATATAAAATAGAAACAGGTTCTTCTATTCCAAATCCAAACCAAACCATAAGAAAACGCCATAAAAGATATAGAAAAAATATTATTCCTACCTTTTTATTTATATTTTTATTAAACACAAACCTATTAAAAGAAGTAAATTGAAATTCATAAGGATATATTTTATGGATTATATAAAAAGCTATCATAGGTCCTAGCGCTCCTAATAAGTATGGAGCCCAGAATAAAACTTCTCCGTACCATAATACATTAAAATATTCATTTCCTATCACAATCATTCCCCAAGACAACCATGTAATGCTAAATGTAAATAGTAAAAATAACAATATTCGTTTTATCAATAAAGTCCTCTCCTCAAATGTCTTTTTATCTTATATTATATTTTTTTACATACATATAAATTATGTAAACTATATCCTATTAATGATGCATTATCATATGTCATAAAATGATAGTCTAACCATTTATCAAATTCATTTTCATCTAAATCATTTATATTATTTCTCATCATATGAACTATACCATCAGTACCTACATGCTTTAATTTCTCTACATTAAAATTAGTCATAGTTTTTTCCATTTCTTCATATGTTGAAAAATAAAAGCAATTTTCATTTTCTTCAAATTTAGATTCTACTCCAAATTCAGATACATTTTTTAAGTATTTATCACTAATATTTTCTTTATCCCTACCTATATGGATAACATATTGAGCATATCTATTTATATAAGCAAGTGCTAAAATTCCTCCTGGTTTTAAAACTCTTAGACATTCATTTATACATCTAATTCGATCATCCAAATTTGCAAGATGATATAATGGTCCTAAACACAATACCACATCAAAAACATTAGAAGAAAACTGTGATAAATCTAGTACATCTCCCAGTTTTATTTCTATATCATCAGAAACGATTTTTTTAGATTTTTCTATCATTATATCAACATTTTTTCGTAAAATGTCTACTGCTGTAACTTTATTACCTTTATTAAGATAATAAAAAGAATATCTTCCAGTTCCTGCTCCAACTTCTAGTATTTTTGAGTTAGCTTTTATTTTATCTTCTAATACATGAACTGTTGAAAGAAATTCTATTCTATGCGAATTATCTTTTACTAACCTTGAATCCTCATCATAGTTTTCATAATACTTTTCAATCATATTCATAGTTTAACCCCCTATAATTAAAAATGTTTGTCATAATTACTACTACTTATGCTACTTTATCATTTTTATATACTGTTAAGTTAAGGTAAGATAAATAACGAAATCCATAAATCATTATTTTTTGTTTTTAGCCTTCATTCTTTTAGATTCAATCTGTGTATACCTAAAAATTGCATAAATACATAAAATAATAATAAATGGTATTCTAATTGTACGCATTATAGACAAATTAAATATTTCTTCTATTAATACTGTAAAAAATAAAATAGAAGACATTAAAAATATTGTACCAATATAATAATATCTATCTTTTGTTCTTAACTCTTTCCTTTCTTCTTCGGTTGAAAAATAATATATTATTGAGATTATAGGTCCTTTTTGCATAAAAGAAAAGATGGAAAGTATTAAAAGGATAGTTGTAATTAGAATTATTATAATATTTAATATCATAATTTGCCTCCTTATATTTACTTATAAAAATGTAAATCAACTTCATATTAATAACTATCAATTTTTATTTTCTTCAATAAAATCAATGAATTTATAATTCATCTCTTCTGAAATATTATATAATGTATTTGTATCATCAGATTTCATCAATGATCCTTTTCCACCATTTTCTTCAATCCACAGATAAAGTTTTTCCTTACTATTGTCTTTGTAAATAACGTCTAAATTAAAATCTGGTTCTCTTATATCTACAATTCCATCTAATTTAGTAGCACTCGTTATTATATTTTTCAATTTATCAATAGTTTCTTCATTAGTTATATTTATAATTAAATCTGAATTAGATTTGTCAAATCCATTTGATTTAAAAATACTAATTTCTTTTATTTTTCCATCTAGTTCTAATTTAAGATTATCTTTTTCATTCAGTTGTTGATTACAGCCTAATAGACTCATAGAAGCTAATATTAAAATGAGTGCTATAATTCTTTTCATCCTTCAAACCCCCAACTTTTAATTATTTTCTATTTCCTTTCTTTTATACTTTATTCATATTTCCTTCAAATATTATTCTTTTACTTTAAACTTAACTTGTTATAAATAAAATCTGCTTGATTTTTTCCCAAAACTATTTTAATTTTATTTATTAATTCTTCTGTATATTTTATTTCTAATTTATTTAGCATAGCAAACAATTCTTTTAATTCATCATCTCCAAATGTATTTCTAAATTCATGCAAAATCAAAGCACCTTTAAATCTAGATAAATATGCCTTACTATCATTTCTATCCATATTCATTATAGCTGGACAATTTATAGTTTCTTTTTCGTAGTAATCAATAATAGCTTTATATTTTTCTTTACCAAAATAATGTTCAATATATAACCATGAGCTATATTCAGCAAAACTTTCATTTAACCAATCTTCCCAAGAGCTAGCATCAGCTTCATTCCACCAAATATGTGCCATTTCATGGCCTATAAAATGTATTAAATCCTTTTCTTTAATATCTCTTTCACTTAATACAATTAATTTTTCTCTACAGTAACCTCCACCTTTTACTCTTGGAGCGACTAAGATATTGAATTCATTATATAAAGCTTTACTTCCAAATTTATGGTTGTAGAAATTTAATATATCTTCAACATATTTTACTAAACATTCTACTATCTTATTTCCAGTCTTATTTATACTATAAAAACCCACTTTCATATTGTTAATTTTTATACTTTGATGACTGTAATTTTTCATAGCTAACAGATAACAATCCATTGAATCTATATTTGAACTCCAATTATCTCCTACTTTATTAGCTTCTAATAAATAATAATCTGGAATCCCAGAAATTAAAACATTATATTTAACTTTAGGTATTGATTTTATTAATGGATACCATGGAGAGTATAAGTTTAGTTCAATAAAATCATCATTTATACTATTAATTTCTGATTCTTGAATTCTATTAATAATTCCAGAGTATTTTATCTCAATACTTTTTATATTTGTTTTATTTAATATACTAATAATTTTAGCTTCTGGAAAAAACGGTAAAGATTTTTCAATCTTAGTTTCTTCATATATGATTTCCTTATTGTTGGCAATTATTTTTTCTATAATCAAACTTTTATGTAAATAAAGCTCTAGTTTAGTAGATTTGAATTCATTAAGAGATATAATTACTTTAGAATCAATAGATTCTTTAATAGGATTGATTTTAACATTTATAAAATATTCAATACTAATCTTAACCCTCTCCCTTTCTAGATTTTAATTTAACTTCAAGCTTTGAAAATTTTCAACTTATGTTTTTAATTAAACTTAGATATACTATATATTTTTTAATTTCTTAGTGAAATTGGTTATATGCAGTATTTTCTTTCACTTTAGAACATTAATTTTCTAATCTTATAAACTTTTTAAGTATTCATCAATAATTATTATATCTTTAATATCTTTTTCTCTTCCTAGCTCATTTTTTGTTTTCTAATGCTCTTCAAACTTCCAACTGGTATTTCATTAATATATTCAATTTTATCTACATTCCAATTTTCAAATATTTCAATAATTCCATTTATATTTATGGTTCTACTTTTATCGTTTTCAACTTCAGCAATAAATCCTTTCAAAAGTAATTCCTCTATCATATCTGTAGTACATCCAAGATCAATATCTCTCGTTTCACTTTTAACCTCATGCATTACTAAAGCAGAACCAGCTACTATCCAATATTTTTCTTTTGGAAAATCTAATTCATTCATTTTATCAATGATATCTTTTTTAGTAATCATATATCACCTCTAATTAATATTTAATTTATAAGTCTTAATATCACTAAAATAAGTAATATTACATATCTCAAATTATCCAAATTAAGTAAATTTTAAATCTCATTTTCTAGTTCTTTTTTTATTATTTATTTTCATTATCATTTTAACTGTTTCTCTTATATCTCCATCATCTGGTTCAGCATCATCCCAATTATGACCATATACTCCATAAATTTTTCTCACTAAAATATCGAATTCTATCCAACGTTCTTCTATTATTAATGTAAATACATATGCTAATCTGTTAACCATGAATTTGTTAAGAAGCTTCATATCTTCTTCGGATAATTGATTATTTGGATGTGCATGCATACCTTCTACTGGGCCGTTTCGAAAAGCGAAATGGGTTACTGCTTTTGATATAATATTAATATTATCAAGATTAAGAATCTCATTTTTAACCTGTAAGTTCAATTCTTTTGCCTCTTTTGATTTTACCTGTAGGAATTCGTCAACTATTGAATCTCTAATAGTCATTCCTAGCTTTCTTCGTCGATATGTTATCTTGGACTTCTTGACATCAAACAACTTTGCAATAGTTTCATCTGTCTTTTCTTCCTCTATAAATAATTGTTTTAGCTCTTCATCTGACAAATTTTGATGATTAATTATTTCACCACTAGCTTTCTGCTCACATAATTTTTCATAGAGACCCATATGAACACCCCTCAAATTTTTATATCTATATAATATTATTCTACATATATTCCCAAATCCCTTCTTTATTCCTATAATAGTTTAGAGTTTAATTACTCTCCTATCGGGTAATTATTTTATAAATAAAAATTACAGGGAGGAATGTTTTATGCCATGGAATAAGAATGATTATCCTGATGCTATGAAGAATCTGGATAATCAAGTGAAAGGTAAAGCTATAGAAATAGCTAATGAGCTTGTAAATCAAAATTATTCAGAAGGTAGAGCTATTCCTATTGCAATTGAAAGAGCTCGTGAATGGGCAGATAATAATGGTTCAAGTAGTTCAAACTCTAAAATTTATCATCTAGTACCAAATGATGATAAATGGGAAATCAAAAAAGAAAATGGTGAAAGAGCAAGCTTCACATTTGACACTAAAAAAGAAGCAAGGGATAAAGTAAATGACATGTTAAATGATACAGCAGATAAAATTATAATTCATAGAAAAGATGGAACAATAGAAGATACTTTAACTTCTTAGAAGTAGGTTAATAACCTACTTCTTTTTTGTCTGTAATTATTATATAATGAAATCAAAGCAATACTTGAGGAGGAGAATATGAAAACCTATTCTATGTTAAATATCCACAAAAAAATATCTAATAAAATATTAAATAATGAATATATTAAAGATAATTTTCTTTATGAAAAAATAAAAGAATATTTAAAAAGTGATTTATTTTCGCAAAAATTAAATTTTTTAATAAAGCATAAGGATTTTAGTGCTAGTGCTATATATGACATATTTTCTGAGCTAATTGAAGATTTTGGCTCTAATGAAAAAGATGAGTGGCTAAAATATTTCTATAATTATTTATTAGATAAATCATATCCAAATGCTGTGACATGTCAAATAAAAAAAGAGTATGAAATACCTACTTTGATTTTTATAGATACATTTAAAATTTTAACAGATTATGAAAGAAGTGATAGACAAAACTTACCAGATGGAAGATATCCTCTAGAAATTATATCTGATTCTAATATTAAAAGATTCAATATAACTAATGAATATAGAAAGTTCAAAAAAGTTTTTGAAAATGATTATATATATGAACTAATGAAATTACATCAAGAAATTACAGGTTATACTACATTAAACCATATTACTGGGGTTCATTATGTTGCTATGCATATTTCTAATCAATTATATAAATTAAATCTACCTGTAGATTTGGGCAAAGTATCTGCGGCAGCAACTGCACATGATATGGGTAAGTTTGGATGTAAGGGTGAAGAATTAAAACGCGTTCCATATCTTCATTATTTTTATACTGAGCAGTGGTTTAAAAATAATGATATGGAGTATATTGGTCATATTGCTACAAATCATTCTACATGGGATTTAGAGCTTGAGAATTTACCTATAGAATCTTTAATACTTATATATTCAGATTTTAGAGTTAAAGGTAAAAAAGTAAATGGTGAAAATAAAATGCATATTTATTCTCTTACAGATTCTTTTAATATAATTCTTGATAAATTAGATAATGTAGATGAAGAAAAAGAAAACAGATATAAAAAGGTCTATGCTAAATTAAAAGACTTTGAAAATTATATGATCAATTTAGGTGTTAGTACAGATACTAATGTTTTTGGTCCTAAGGAAAAGTCTAAAAAATACTTTTCACTTATGAAGAATGAAGAGATAGTAGAAAACTTAAAATACAGGGCTATAGAGCATAATATATTTATTATGGATAAACTAGATAGTGAAACTTCTCTAAGTTCTATATTAGAAATAGCCCGTAGTGAAAATGACCCCAAAAAATTAAGAGGCTATTTAAATGTTTTTGAAGAGTATTCAACTTACTTTACTAAAAGACAAAAAGAGATAACATTGAATTTCTTATATGATCTTTTAATTCATAAAGAAGAAGATATAAGAAAACAAAGTGCTGAATTAATAGGAATATTAATTGCAAATTATGATGAAGAATATAGAAAAGAAGTGCCTAAAAATGCCTATATTGATAATACTAAGAAAACCAGCTATGATCTTTTAAATGAATATATAAAGTTAGTATTATTTCCAGATCATAAAATCCTTGATCTTCATAAAAGATGGATAGGACTTAGTCTAAAGAATATAATAAATTCATTATTTTTAAATTGTGATAGATCTCAAAGAAAAAACTTTAGATCTATACTATTAAATTATTATGAAGATAATAATTTAATAGATATTAGTATAAAATTTTACCTTTTACAAGCAAGTGAATATATACCTTTTAAATCAGCAAATGAAAAGAAAATAGATTCTATGCTTGATTTTATAATTTCTTTTTTAGAAAATGATAATGATGTATATAGATTAACTGCTATTAATAGAACCTACAATATTATATATAGATTAGATAAAGATATTTCATTTATAAATGCCGTAAAAATTAGTCTTAAATCAAATTTGAATTATTCTAATTTGCCTTCTGAAAATTTTTTGAAATTAAAGATTGCTAAGAAACTAAAGATGGATAAAGAAATTATTGATTTATTAGCATCATATTATAAAAAAGATTTGTCTAAAACAGCAGATATTTTTTTGATGAATTTAAAAACTGCTACTCATTGGATAATCAAAAAAAATAATATTGAATTATTATTAGAACATATTATTCAATATGATGATAAAAATATAATCCACACTGCAATGCATTTTACGAATTTATTAAAGGTAAGTGAAAATGAAAATGTAAGAAATCATGCTGGAGAGGCACTTTTAAATATTTTTCCCTTCCTTTCATTAGATAAGAGAAATGATGTTACAGTAGAGCTTTTAAGGGCACTTGAAATACAAGGATATCATTTTACAAAATATATACCAAATTATTTAGGTCAATTAATTCTTTACCTCCATCCTACAGAATTAAATGAGATAATAGATGACTTTATATCTAAAATCAAATCTGCAAATAGACAAATTAAACTTTTAATATTAAAAACTGTAGGTATAGCTATACAAAACTATTCTAATTATAATGATATTTTTGTAGAAGAAAAAGATATATCAAATAAAAGATTAATTAAATTACTTGGGATATTATTAAATGGTTTAGCAAATTATGATATTCAAGTAAAGCAAGAAAGTTTTAGGATAATAGGTTCTGAAATATTTGGAAAAGAAGATTTAAGCTCAGAAGAGAAAAATATTATTTTTAAACACATCTCCAAAAAAATATTAAATTTATTGCCTTTGAAGGAAGAAAACGAATTATGGTTTTTCAATAATTCAGCATCTTTAAATAATATTTATAGATTTATTTCTGATTATATATTTGAAAATGGTAATATCCATATTCGCACTAATAAAAAGATTGCTTTTTTTCCAGGTACATTTGATCCTTTTTCCTTAAGTCATAAAATGATTACTCAAGAAATAAGAAATTTAGGCTTTGAAGTATACCTTCAAGTAGATGAATTTTCTTGGTCAAAAAGAACTCAACCACATGAAATTAGAAGAGAGATTATAAACATGAGCATATCAGATGAACTTGGGATTTATTTATATCCAGAAGATTTGCCTGTAAATATTTCAAATCCTCATGATTTAAATAAGCTAAAAAATAATTTCAACAATGATGAAATATATATTGTTGTGGGAAGTGATGTACTTACAAATGCTTCTTCATATAAAAACGATATAAGTGAAAATTCAATTCATAATTTTTCTCATATAATTTTTGATAGGAAAGAATCAGCTTTTACTAAGTCTAATACAAGTGATATGGAATCTGTTTTAAAAAATATCAAAGGAGATATAATAAATTTAAAATTACCCTCTATATATCAAACCATAAGCTCTACTATGATACGAGATTATATAGATGAAAATAGAGATATTTCTCAGTTAATAGATCCATTAGCACAAAGTTATATCTATGAAATAGGAGTATATAAAAGAGAACCTCAGTTTAAAACATTGATTCAAACTCAGTCTATTGATATAGAAATAATTGATGATATTTCAGATGATTTAATTTCTACTTTATCTTCTAGTATTTTAAAAGAATATAGAGATTCGTATTCAAAGTTAAAGGAAATTCAAAGTAAATTAAATCCAAGAGTAATTTTATTAAAAGATATAAAAAATAATACCATTATAGGTTTTTCTATATTTCATTGGATTAGGTCAAGCAACTTGTTTGAACAATTTAATGATAATAAGGTCTCAGAATATATAAGACAAGATTCAGTTGGTAGAATTATATGTATTGATGGAATATTTATAGATGATGAATGTGATTTTGAAAACTTAGAGCAAATAATGATTACTGAGACTCTCTCCTTTTGCTTGTCAAAGGATTATACTTATGGAGTTTTTAGAAATATCATAAAAAATTATCCTACTAAAAACTTAAACGAAATATTAAGGCTTCAAGGATTTCACAAACTAAACTTTAAAGATAAAAATACAAATATATTTACAGTTAAAATGACAAACCCTTGTACTTTAAATTTAGATTTAGAATCTATTTTAAAACAAGAATTTATAGATAATAAAAATGTAAAAAGAACGATTATAAGGGCTAGAAAAAGGCTTCAAAGGGTACTTACTACATTATATCCAGGTCAACTTATAATTTCATTTGATAGAACTATACTGTATGAAAAAATGATTAGAAAGATTTGCAAATTAAATAATGTCCCTGCTGTCCAACAAATACCTAAAAAAACAGGTGAAAAAATGTGTGTACCATTTGGTAGTATATTAAATGGCCATATTGTTCCAAATACAGTTACTAAATCAATGCATACAGAAAAAATGTATACACCTGATATTAGAGATTTTAGTATTGAACCATTTCCATATTATTTGAATTTAGAAAATCAAATAAAAATGATAAATTCTTTTGATCGTTCTGTAATATTAGTAGATGATTTACTTAATAAAGGATATAGGATAAAGGCCATAGATTCTTTATTAAAACAAGAGAATATAAGTGTAGATAAAATAATAGTAGGAATTTTATCTGGTAGGGGCAAGGAACTTATGGATATACAAGATAGAAGGGTAGATTCAGCATATTTTATTCCAAATTTAAGAATATGGTTTAATGAAAGTGCATTTTATCCTTTCATAGGTGGAGATACTGTATGTAGAGATACTAATTCACTAAAAAACATTCTACCTTCTGTAAACTTTGTACTTCCCTACACATCTCCTATTTTTATAAAGGGCACTAAAAATAGCACATTATATGAATTATCAAGAGTATCTATATATAATGCTGTTGATTTGCTCAAAACTTTAGAAGATGAATACCAAAAGAAATATGGAAGAAATTTAACTATAAGACAGTTATCTGAAGTCTTTATAGCTACTAGATATCCTGATAAGGGAAGTAATATTGAATATGATTTAAATCTAAAGGCTTCACATTATTTAAAAAATGACTTAGAACAACTAATCAGATTAGAAGATATAATTAAAAGATAAGAGGTGTCTTATGTATTTATACAAATTAGATGAAAATATTTATGGATTTTCATATGAGAAATATAATTTTAAAGAAGCTAGCGAAATAGATTTGATTAATAGTGATAAAATTTATTATTTATTTAAAGATAATCCCCTAAAAAGTAGGAGAAGCTATATAATTTCCTCTCCTTCCCTACTATCTTTAAAGAAGGAAGATATAAATATTTTAAATCAAAAAAAGGAAAATCTCCATATCTCACTTTGGTTAAAAGAAAAAATAAACGCTAAAAAAGTAATCGCACTAAACTTAAATTTCCCAACTTGGAAGGAAGTTTTATATCAAAAAGAAATTAAAAAATGGAATATAAATATATTAGCTTTAGGAGATATAGGTACTACTTTACTAACAGGATTAAAGCTCTTAGGTGGAAATGAAATTTCTCATATTGGAATATATGATAGAACTTTAAAGAAACAAAAAAGATGGGAAATGGAAATGAATCAAGTCTATTCTGCATTTAATTATCATACTCCTTTTGTAAAAATAATAAAAAAAGAAGAATTATTTGATTGTGATATGTTTGTATTTTGTGCATCTAAATCAGTACCAAAAGTAGGAAGTGATATAAAGGATGTTAGAATGGCACAATTTGAAAGCAATTCTGAAATTATAAAAGAATATGGTCAAATGGCTAAAAAAGAAAAATTTAAAGGAATATTTGCAGTAGTATCTGATCCTGTAGATTTACTTTCTAAGGTAGTGTTTTTAGAGAGCAATAAAGATGATAATGATAATTTTGATTTTCTTGGTTTAGCACCTGAACAAATCAGGGGGTATGGTTTAGGTGTAATGAATTCAAGGGCAGTATATTATTCTAGAAATAATCCTAAATTAAATCACTTCCTTGAAGAAGGTAGAGCATATGGACCACATGGTGAAGGACTTGTAATAGCTGATAGTATAAAAGATTATAATGATGAATTTTCTATGTATTTAACTGATAGAGCAAAGTATGCTAATCTAGAGATGAGAGAATTAGGCTTTAAGCCATATATTGCTCCAGCTTTATCTTCAGGTGCACTTTCTATTATAGATACTATAAGTGGAAATTGGCATTATAGTGCTACTTTTATTGGTGGAGTATTTATGGGTAGTAAAAATAGAGTGAAATATAATACTGTAGAATTAGAAGAATTAAAATTAGATGAAAAGTTATTAGAAAGATTAAAAGAAACTTATAAAACTCTTGGTGATATTATATGAAAGAAATATATTTAATAGTTTCTAAAAATCCTTCACCATTTTTAATGGAAATGATATCACATACCTTAGATGGTAAAAAATATATTATAATTAATGATTATAAACATATTCCTAATCTCCAAAACAAAAGAATATTATTTGCTTTAGAATTAGATGAATTTGGTGGTAATATATTCATACAAAAATTCTTTAATAACTTGTTCAAATCTAATAATGCTCTTAAAAACTCTATAGGATCAGTTTTAATATATAATAGTATGGATGATTTATATACTAAAACTATGGCACAAAATATAATATTTAATGCTAATAGATTAGGAGCTACTTTCCCAGGAAGACCTTTAGTAGAAGCTACAAGATCTCTTTTAAATATGAAGACACTTGCTAATGCTAAAGATATCAGTTTAAAAGAAGCTCTTTTTTATTCATGTAGCACTCTTTATGATAATTTAGTTGATTTTGAACAAACAAAGTTTGCTAAAGCAAAACTATTGGTCCTTCATTCTAGTAATTATGAAACATCAAATACTTTAAAACTTTGGACTATGATTAAAGAGAATTTAAAGGATATTGATATAAAAGAAATTCATATAGAAAATGGTACTGTAAGAGATTGTATAGGTTGTCCCTATAAAACTTGTAAGCATTATGGAGAAGATACCAGTTGTTTCTATGGTGGTATCATGGTAGACGAAGTCTATCCTGCTATTTTAGAAACTGACTCTATACTTTGGATTTGTCCTAATTATAATGATTCAATAGCAGCTAATTTAAAGGCCGTTATCAATAGACTTACTGCACTTTTTAGAAAAACAAAATTTTATGATAAATCTATATTTTCTATTATAGTATCTGGAAATTCTGGAAGTGATGCTCTAGCAAAAGAACTTATAAGTGCTCTAAATATCAACAAAACTTTTAGACTTCCCCCAAACTTTTCTATAATGGAAACTGCTAATGATAAAGATGCTATATTAGAAATTGAAGATATAGAAAGAAAAGCATATGATTTTAGTCAAAATATGATGAATTATTTAAAACAATAGGTACTCAATTGAGTACCTAT
>NZ_JBQCYD010000022.1:0-38189 GCF_052088025.1 Senegalia sp. (in: firmicutes)
CTTATGGATACTAATAGGTCGAGGACTTGACCAAAAAATTGTATATATTTACTTTTACTTTATCTATGTAATTTTTAGGGTGCAAACTCTAAATAACATGACTTAATTAATTTTAAGTATAAATCCAGTGACGATAGCGAAGGGGTCACACCTGTTCCCATCCCGAACACAGAAGTTAAGCCCTTCAGCGCTGATGGTACTTAGGTGGTAACGCCTTGGGAGAGTAGGACGTTGCTGGTTTTTTCTTGCGTAAAAAAAGAGATTTATGGTATAATAAGGTAAATATATTTAAAGTAGGTGAAAATATGTTTAAATTTAATCTATCAAATATAAAATCTATAAACATTAAAAAGATTATACTCTATATGTTTATTTTAACTTTACTTAAAATAATTATTTTATATTTATTTACTATTGAAAAAAATATATTTACTACATTTATTTCAACCATTCCAATTATAGCATTTATTTATGGTTTATTATTATTTATTAAGCCTAAAAACATAAAACTAATAGGTTTTATAACTCATGCTATTATTGGAATTTTATTATTTATAGATTTAATATATTATATGTATTATGGTTTCTTACCTTCTGTTACTGCACTTTTATTTGTAGGTAATGTGCCTACTGTATGGAAAAGTATATTTTTCATATTAAAACCTATATATTTTTTAATGATAATAGATTTAATTCCATTATGGATATATTTTAAAAGACATAAATTAAAACACACTAATTTTAAAACTAAATTTAAAAATCCTAAAATAATATTAATAACGCTAATTTTTTTTAATATATTAGCACCTATAATTTTTATAAATGGAAATACAAATTATGTATATAATAATTATGGAATTTTTAATTATCATATATATGATATATACACACAGTTTACTAATAAGGAAAAGGAAGTATTAGCAGATGAAGATTTGGATAGTAAAATAAAAAAAATGTCTGATAATAAACAAAAATCCAATAAAATAGATAAATATAATGGAATTGCTAAGGACAAAAATATTATTGTGGTTCAATTTGAATCTCTTCAAAATTTTATTATAAATAGAGAATATAATGGACAAGTTTTAACTCCAAATTTAAATAAAATGATATCTAAAGATAGTATATATTTCAATAACTTTTATCAGCAAGTAGGTCCAGGAAATACTTCTGATGCTGAATTTGTAATGAGTACATCTCTATATCCTACAAATCATTTATCAGTATTTAATCATTATAGTGATAACTATCATCATAGCCTTCAGAAAATCCTTAAAGATAAGGGATATTCAACATATTCTTTTCATGGCAATGATAAAAGTTTTTGGAATAGGGATAAGATGTATCCAAGTCTTGGTATTGATAATTTTATTTCTCTAGAAAACTTTAATTATGATGAAAAAGAAGATTTAATTAATCTTGGATTAAATGATATGGATTTTTTCTCTCAAACTGTAGATTTCATGAAAGATATTAAAAAACCTTTTTATTCTAGTGTAATATCTATAACTAGTCATCATCCATATGATATTCCTAAAGAATTAATAGAAATAGAACTTAAAGAAGAACATGAAAAAACTATATTTGGCAATTATATTCAAAGTATAAATTATACTGATAGAGCTTTTGGAAAATTCATAGAAAAATTAAAAAAAGAAGGTATATATGAGGATTCAATGATAATATTATATGGAGATCATTCAGGATTGTATCCTACAAGAGAAGATAATGAAGATATAATGAGTGACTTTTTAGATGCAGAATATGAATTTGATGAATATATGAATATACCATTAATAATAAATTTACCAGATAGTAAAATAAAATGGACAAATGATATAGTAGGTGGAGAAGTAGATTTAATGCCTACCATATTAAACCTTGCAGGAATAGAAGATAATAAGGGAAAAAGATTTGGTCAAGATTTATTTAACTCAAAAGAAGGTTTTATAGCAAATCAATATTACGTACCAGTAGGATCTTTTATAGATGATGAGAAGGTATTTGAGATGTCTAAAGATGAGATATTTGAAAACAGTAGGGCTTGGGATAGAATAACTAAAGAAGCTATAGATATAGAAAAATGTAGGGAAGGTTATGAAAGAGCCTTAAATGAGTTTAAAAAGGGACAATTGATATTAGAAAATGATTTAATAGATGATATTATAAAAGAACAAGAAAAAAAGAATGATTAATCATCCTTTTTTTCTTGTTCTATTTTTTCTAAATTTTTAACTGTCATAATAGGCACATTGTGTGTATGGTCTTCATGTGTTTCTTCTAATTCATTTATAGTTCCTGTAACTTTTATAGTATCATAGTTTTCAAAGTCTTCAGGTATTTTTTCATCTTCTGTTTTAGCTAATATGTTAAACAACATATCTTCACCATTATATGAATCTATTACACCAACTGAAAATTTGTCTTCATATTCATCTAGTTTAAAATATTGTAGCTCCATAGAAACTTCTTTATCCTTATATTCATCTAAATTTTCATGTATTTCTATTATTTTAAGAGCAGTTTCATTTGTAACTTCATCTTCAACAGCCGTTTTATCTTGATTTTCTGATTCTGCCTTAGGAGTATTTGATGTGGAAAAAGCTGTAGTTATCATATATAATATAGGTGAAAGTATCATTACACCAACTACTATAAGAGCTATTATGGTATACCTTTTTTTCTTATTAGGATTCAATTTTTCTACCTCCTTTAATATTAAATAGTATATCATAAATTAATATTAAATGCAGTTAAAAAATAGTATATATAAATGAAAGATTAGTTTAGGAGATGATTTTGTGGAAAAAGAAATGATTGACTTGTTATTAGATATGTTAAATGAAGAAAATGAATTGATTGCAGAATTTAAAGGAGAAACTTATTATTTATCATTAAATGATTTAAAAGATAATGGTAAAGAATTCATTTATATTACTACAAATTCTGAAAATGTATTCTATTTTGATAATACTAATGATATAATAAATAAAATTAAAGGTTTAGATTTAGATTTTAAAGAACAAATTAAGGGTAGAATTATATAAGTAAGTTTAATTAAAATTTTACAACCAAAATTAAATTGGGAGGTAATTTAAAATGGTTAAGTTTATTTGTGGGAAAAAAGGTTCTGGAAAAACTAAAAGATTAATAGAAATGGCAAACGATGATGTAAAAGAAATTAAAGGTGGTCTTGTATTCATTGAAGCCACTAAAAAACATTCTTTAAATTTAAATTATAATATAAGATATATAAGTGCAATGGAGTTTAATATAAACAAGATTGAAACCTTCTATGGACTTTTATGTGGAATTGTAGCTAGTGATTATGATGTTGAAAAAATTTATATTGATGGACTTTATAAAATGGTAGAGCTTGATTTTTATCTTTTAGAAAAATTTATAAAATATTTAAATACCATTGATAATATAAATGAAACCGAATTTATTTTATCAATGGAATGTGAAAAAGAAGATATACCAGATAATATGAAAGAATATTTAATTGATTAAATTTAAAGCTAAGGGTAATTTACTCTTAGCTTTACCTATCTTATAATAAATTTGAGGAGGTGAGAAAAAATGAATTCAAATAAAAGAAGAGAAAATATATTAAAATTATTGATTAATAGTAATTTTCCTATTAAAGGCTCAGATATAGCAGATGAATTTAAGGTAAGTAGACAAGTGATTGTTCAAGATATAGCATTACTTCGTGCTAAAGGAAATAAAATAATTGCAACACCTAATGGATATATAGTAATTAATAATAAAAAAAGTAAATTAGAAAGAACTATAGTTTCTGTACATGAAAATCATAAAGATATAAAAGAAGAGTTAAATATAATTGTAGATTTAGGAGGCAAAATATTAGATGTAATAGTAGAGCATCCAGTATATGGGGAAATAAAAGGCCAACTTATGATATCTTCTAGGAAAGACATAGATGTTTTTATAAATAAAATGAAAGAAAACAATGCCTACCCTCTATCAACTCTTACAGAAGGTGTTCATATTCATACAATAGAAGTTCCAAATGAAAATATATTTAAAGAAATAAAAGATAAATTAAAAGAAAAAAACTTCTTGCTAGAATAACAATATAATGATATATTTTTAAGTATACTGACAAGACAGCAGTAAACACATTAAATGGGGGTAATTATGAAAAACTATATTATAAAAATATTAAATGGAATGGCTTTAGGTTTATTTTCTTCTTTAATAATTGGTCTTATATTAAAACAAATTGGAACATTACTGGAATTAGAAGTATTTTTAAATCTAGGCTCTATAGCACAATTTATGATGGGGCCTGCTATAGGTGCTGCAGTTGCAAGTAGTATAGGAGCGCCACCCTTAGGTGTATTTGCATCCATAATAACAGGAGCCATAGGAGCAGGAAGCTTACAGATTGTAGATGGTACAACTATAGCAGTAATAGGTGAACCAGTAGGAGCTCTTGTAGCATCTTATATAGGTGCAGAAATTTCTAAACTAATAAGTGGTAAAACAAAATTAGATATCATATTAGTTCCTGCATTAACCATTATATCTGGTGGAATTGCAGGTATTTATATAGCACCTTTTGTAGCAAAGCTTATGACAGCACTTGGTAGCATAATAAATATAGCTACAGAACAAGATCCTCTACCTATGGGAATATTAGTAGCAGTACTTATGGGTATGATGCTTACTCTTCCTATAAGTAGTGCTGCTATAGCAATATCACTAGGTCTAACAGGACTTGCAGCAGGAGCTGCAACGGTAGGATGTAGCGTTCAAATGATAGGTTTTGCTGTAATGAGCTTTAAAGAAAATGGTATTGGTGGATTTATAGCTCAAGGACTTGGTACAAGTATGCTACAAATACCGAATATAATAAAAAACCCAAAAATATGGATTCCTCCTATATTAACATCAGCTATCCTAGGTCCCATATCTACAGTAGTATTTAAAATGGAAGGTACTAAATTAGGAGCAGGAATGGGAACTAGTGGACTAGTTGGACAGTTTGCTACATTTGAAGTGATGGGTAGTGAAGGACTTTTTGGTATAGTATTACTTCATTTTGTATTACCTATTATTATTACTCTTATTATTTCTAAATGGATGAGAAGTAAGGGATTAATAAAAACTAATGACATGAAAATAACAAGTTAAAAATTGAATAATTGAATAATATGAAAATGGGTAGTATAATAGTATTATAGGGGGTTAAAACTTGAAAAATAAAACGAAATTTATAATGTTTTTAGTTATAGCTATTCTACTTATACTATTTAGCTCATTAACTAGTATAGTGGCTTTTGTTACTGACTATCAATGGTTTAGTGAAATTGGTTATAAAGACACATTTTTAACTAAATTAACAACTCAATTAACAATAGGAATACCTTTATTTTTAATTTTATTTACTTTGATATATATATATTTTATATCATCTAAAAGAAATTATTATAAAGAGGCTAAGGTAAAAGCACCAAAGGGTGGAGAGAGAAATTTAAATATAGCACTTGGTATAGGTTCAGCACTTGTATCAGCACTTGTAGCTACTGCATTTGCAGGAGGACTTTGGTTAAATATATTACAATTTTTAAATGCAACAGACTTTAACCTAAAGGATCCAATATTTAATAATGACGTATCTCTTTATGTATTTGAACTACCTTTATTTAAGGAAATAATGTCTTTAGTATTATTTTTATTATTTGTGCTTGCTATATCTACAATAGTATTTTATCTCTTACTATTTTCTCTTAGAAAGCCTAATATTAAAAGAACTGAAAATGTATTAGATATAGGAGATTTTAAAAACAAACAAACTATTATAGATATATTAAATAAAGATATATTTAAAAGAGCAATATTTAAAGTTGGTATATTTGGCTTTGTAGGATTTATAATAATAGCTTTAAACTATTATATAAATACCTTTGATCTTTTATATTCACCAAGAGGTGTTGCCTATGGGGCAAGTTATACAGATATAAAAATAACATTATGGCAATATAGAATAATGGCAATATTATCTCTAGTATCTGCAATTACTATTCTCTATGGTTCATATAAAAGAGAACTTAAAACAGCCCTAACAGGTCCAGTACTTTTAATTGTTGTTGGAATAGCTGGAACGCTTATAGGTACTGGTGTTCAACAATTCATAGTTGAACCTGATGAAATTTCCAAAGAAAGTCAATATATAAAAAATAATATTAATATGACCCAAGAAGCATATGGTTTAAAAGAAGTCACTTCAAAAGAATTTCTAGTAGAACAAAATTTAACAAAAGAAGATATATTAAATAATAAAGAAACTATAGAAAATATAAGAATAAACGATTATCAACCATTAAATCAAGTATATAATGAATTACAAGGTATTAGATATTATTATAAATTTAATGGAGTAGATACTGATAGATATACTATAGATGGAGAATACACTCAAGTGTTTTTATCAGCAAGGGAACTTGATACATCAAAATTAAAGACAAAAACATGGATAAATGAACATCTTAAATATACTCATGGTTATGGATTTGTATTATCTCCTGTAAATTCAGTTGCATCAAATGGTCAACCAAATTTACTTGTAAATAATATACCACCAGTTACTAGTACAGATTTAAAAATAGAAAGACCAGAGATATATTTTGGTGAAGCAACAGATAATTATGCTGTAATAAATAGTGACGAACCTGAATTTGATTATCCTAAGGGTTCTGATAATGCAGAAGTATTTTATGAAGGAACAGCTGGTATTAGTTTAGGTGGTATAAATAGATTATTATATGCTATCAAGCAAGCTAATTTAAAGCTATTAATATCAAATAATGTAAATAATAATAGTAGAATTATAATAAATAGAAACATAAAAGAAAGAGTAGAAAAAATAGCTCCATTTTTAAGCTATGATGATGATCCATATATTGTGGCAAACCAAGAAGATGGTAAACTATATTGGATAATAGATGCCTATACTACAACGAGTAATTTCCCTTATTCTCAACCATTTACTGAAGATCTTAAAACAAATTATATAAGAAACTCAGTTAAGGTTGTAGTAGATGCTTATGATGGAGATACTGATTTTTATATAGTAGATGATAAAGATTCTATGATAAAAACTTATGAAAAAATATTTCCAGGATTATTTAAAGATGCAAAAGAAATGCCAGAAGAATTATTTAGTCATATAAGATATCCTGAAAATTTATTTTCAATACAAACTAAAATATTTGAAAGATATCATGTTAACAACCCTGTAGTATTCTATAATTCAGAAGATGTTTGGGATGTAGGTGAAGAAGTTTATATGGGTGAAGAACAACCTATAAAACCTAATTATATGATGTTTAAGCTACCAGATGAAGAAGATGTAGAGTTCTTGCTTACAGTTCCATATACACCGTCTACAAAGCCTAATATGACAAGTTTATTTGTGGCAAGGAATGATGGAGAAAATTATGGAAAGTTATTTTTATATAGATTTCCTAAAGGTATAACTGTAAATGGACCAAAACTTGTAGAATCTAAGATAAATCAAGATTCAGAGATTTCACCTCAACTTACACTATGGTCGCAAGAAGGATCCAATGTTTTAAGAGGGAATATAATGACCATACCTATTGAAAAGTCACTATTATATGTAGAACCAGTATATATTCAAGCTTCAAATGAAAATAGTGTACCAGAAATGAAAAGAGTCATTGTAGCATATAAAGAAAAGATAGTAATGGAAAAGGATTTAGACACTGCCTTATCTAAGATATTTGGTGATTTAAATAGAGAAGAAAATGAAGATGGACTAGTAACAGATGTAGAAGAAGGAGAAAATGGTCAAGCACCAGAAATAGATGGAATAGAAGAAATAACAAAAGAAGCAAATGAGTTATTTAATAAGGCCAAAGAAGCATCACGTGAAGGCGACTGGGCAAAATATGGAGAATATATTAATGAATTAGAATCTGTATTAAATAAATTAAATCAAAATCTAGGAATAGAAGAAGCAGAAAGTGAAACAGAAGAACAAGAGCAAGAACAAACAGAAGAACAAGAATAAAAATAAAACTGATTCTCTTAAAAAAAGAGAATCAGTTTTATTTTGTCTTCATAGATTTTATTTCATCTATAGTCATGGTATCTAATATACGTGATTTTTTAAATATATCATTTCTATTTACAATTCCTTTATCTACCAATATTTCTATGATACTTGCTATAGCTAATGTATTGTTATAGTCTACTTTCTTTAAATCAGATAACTTACTATAAAGATCAATTTTATTCATTATTTTCCCCCTGTAATTAATTATTAGTATAATTATTGGCTAAAATATATATAATATACTAAAGGTTAGAAAAAAGTCTTGAATAAATATTAAATATATGTTATATTTTAATATAATATAGCTTATGCAATTAAGAGAAATAGTAGGTAATCTTATATCTTTAGAGAGTCGATGGGTGGTGTAAATCGATGATATAAATTAGTGAATCCATCTCTTAGCATTTTACTTAAAAGGTAAACCATGCACGGGTTAAAGTGTACTAAGTGGATCAATTGATCAACTAGGGTGGCAACGCGGGAATTTAACCTCTCGTCCCTATCTATAAGATAGGGATGAGAGGTTTTTTATTGTATAAAAAAAGGAGATGAATTAAATGTTAGATGTAAAGATGATTAGAAATGATAAAGATAAGGTGAAAAAAGCTTTAGGAAAAAGAAAAGGTAATTTTGATGTAGATAATGTATATAATTTAGATTTAAAAAGAAGAGAGATATTACAAGATGTAGAAGATATGAAAGCTCGTCAAAATGCTGCAAGCAAAGAAATACCTAAGTTAAAAAAAGAAGGAAAAGATGCATCTGAAGTTCTAGAAGAAATGAAAAGTTTATCTTCAAAAATAAAAGATATAAATAAAGAATTAAAAGAAGTAGAAGAAAAATTAAACAATTCATTATTAGAACTTCCAAATATTCCAAATGAAGAAATAGTAGTAGGGGATAGCGATCTTGATAACAAAGAAATAAGAAAAGTATTTGAACCAACTAAATTTGATTTCAAAGCAAAGGCTCATTGGGATTTAGGTACTGATTTAGACATCTTAGATTTTGAAACAGGATCTAAAATAACAGGAGCTAGATTTTCATTATATAAAGGACTTGGAGCCACACTTGAGCGAGCACTTATGAATTTTATGTTAAATACCCATACAAGAGATGGTGGATATACAGAAATAATCCCTCCATTTTTAGTAAATAGAGATAGTATGACAGGTACAGGACAATTACCTAAATTTGAAGATGATGCTTTTCATATTGAGTCAAAAGATTTATTTTTAGTACCTACAGCAGAAGTACCAGTTACAAATATCCATAGAGATGAAATATTAAATGAAGCTGATTTAACAATCAAATACACTGCTTATACTCCATGTTTTAGACAAGAAGCAGGCTCAGCAGGTAGGGACACAAGGGGACTTATAAGAAATCATCAATTTAATAAGGTAGAATTGGTTAAATTTTCAAACCCTAAAAATTCTTATGATGAATTAGAAAGTCTTACAAATGATGCAGAAAATATATTGAAAAAATTAAAACTTCCATATAGGGTAGTAGAACTTTGCACAGGAGATTTAGGTTTTTCTTCAGCTAAGACATATGATTTAGAAGTTTGGATGCCAAGTTATGATAGATATGTTGAAATATCTTCTTGCAGTAATTTTGAAGATTTTCAAGCTAGAAGAGCAAATATAAGATATAGAAATGAAGAAACTAAAAAATTAGAATATGTTCATACATTAAATGGCTCAGGACTTGCTTTAGGTAGGACTACAGCTGCAATTCTTGAAAATTATCAAAAAGAAGATGGAAGTATTGAAATCCCAGAAGTATTAAGAAACTATATGGGAGGCATAGAAAAAATAGAAAAGGCATAATATTTTAAGAGGGCTTAAGCCCTCTTAAAATATATCAGGGGTGATAATTTGAAAAAATCAAACAAAGTTTTAATATTATTTATTGTATTAGCAATAATCATTTCACTTATGGGATGTGCTAATAATCCATTAGAAAAAATGATTAAAAATGATAGCAAAGAAAATTCTAAAACATTAATTACAGATGATTACAATGATATGAATTTAGATTCAATAGATAAATATAATATAAAGGCAGAATTTTTTCCAGAGAAAAAAACTTATATTGCAAAACAAAATGTAAAATATATAAATAAAGAAAATACAGATTTAAATAAGGTGTATTTTCATATCTATCCTAATACTTTTAATAAAAGGGAAACAGCACCATTTTTATTTGATGATTTTGACTCAGCTTATCCAGATGGATTTGAAAAAGGATATATGGATATAGAAGAAGTAAAGGTAAATGGTAAAAAGATAAACTATAAATTAATAGGTAGGGGCAAGACAATTCTTAAAATAGATTTAAAAAATAAACTTAAAATAGGTAAAGCAATTGATATAGATATGAAATACAAGGTAAAACTACCTCCAGCACAAGATAGATTTGGTTATGGAGATAAAACATTTAATTTTGGTAATTGGTATCCTATAGCAGCTGTATATGATGAAGATGGATGGAATTTAGATCCTTATCATAGTATTGGAGACCCCTTTTATAGTGATGTAAGTAATTATAATATAGAAATAAGTGCTCCAAAGGATTTTGAAATAGCAAGTAGTGGTAATATTTTAAAAGAAAAAATAAAGAAAGATAAAAAAGTATGGAATATAGAAGCAAAATTAATGCGTGACTTTGCCTGGGTTGCTAGTAGTTATTTTGAAAAGATTGTAAAAAATTATGGTGATACTGATATTAAATTATATTTTTTAGATGATGTAAGTGAAGATGTAAAAAATAAGGCTATAAATTTTTCTCGTGATAGCTTAAAACATTTTAATAATAAATTTGGTAAATACCCATATGGACAATTATCTGTAGTTCAGACTAGTTTTCCAAGTGGAATGGAGTATCCGGGTATTGTATATATAGGAGATAACTATTATAATAAAAATAGTATTGGTAGTTTAGAACTTGTAATAGTACATGAAATAGCTCATCAATGGTGGTATGGTATCATAGGAAATGATGAGATAGATGAAGCATGGTTAGATGAATCACTTGCAACATATTCAGAATATATTTATGCATATGAAGAATATGGGGAAAAAGTAGCAGGGGATTATTATAAAAATAATATAGAAAATAATTATGAATTACAAAAGGAATATATGGATGATACAAAGGTATTAAAGTCCCTTTCAGAATTCAAAGGATGGCATGATTACGGACCTTTAGTATATTCAAGAGGTGCTATGATGATATACGATATTGAAGACCAATTTGGAAGAGAGAAAGTATATGATATATTAAAAAAATATTTTGATGAATATAAATTTAAAAATGCTAATACAAATAATTTTTTAAAAATAGTCGGTGAAAAAACTAATAATAAATATAAAAATGCAGATGAATATTTAAATAAATAATATCCACAAGGGGGAAAAAATGAAAAGAACAATTATAATATGCCTTTTAATTTTAATATTATCTAGTCAATTTACTTATGCAGAATTAGGTGAAGGATTAAAAGGTTCAATGCTTAGTGATTTTGAAACAGGAGAAATATTATATGAAAAAAATATTGATGAAAAATTAAACATAGCAAGTATTACAAAACTTATGACCTATGCAGTTACTAAGGATGCCTTAAAGGAAGGAAAGGTGCATTTATCTGACATTGTAACCATAGGGGAAAATCCACCCAAAGAATACGGCTCTACCTTTTATTTAAATAAGGGAGATATGTTGCCACTTGAAGTACTTATAGAATCTATCCTCATAGTTTCAGCAAATGATTCATGTGTTGCTATAGCAGAACATATTGCAGGAAGTGAAGCTGAATTTGTGAAACTAATGAATGAAAAGGCAAAAGAGTTAGGGCTTGAAAATTCTATATTTTATAATCCCAATGGCCTTCCAGAAGCAGATAAAAGAGAAAATACCATGACTATAAGAGAAATTAATAAATTAGCAAGATATATATTATATCAATATCCTGAAATACTTGAAGTAACTGATAAGGAATATATGGAAATAAGTCCACGTAAATATAAAGAAAACACTAATCCATTGTTAAAAGAAATGCCACTAGTTGATGGAATGAAGACAGGAGAAACAAATGCTGCAGGATTATGTTTAGTATCAAGTATAAAGTTACCTAAAGATGAAAATAGGGATAAGGAAATGAGACTTATAGCTATTACTATGGGTGCTGAAGATAAAAAAACCAGAAAAGAAAAAAGTGAAGAATTACTTAAATATGGAATAAAAAACTTCAAACAAAAAGAAATAATCCTAAAAGATAAAGGTTTAAATATAAAGCTTAATAAAGCCAAAAACCAAAATGTGAAATTAGTGCCAGAATATAATAATTACACCATGATAAAAAATAAAGATAAAATTAAAACCAAAGTAATAGTAGATGATAAATTAAAATTGCCTATAAAAAAAGGAGAAAAAGCTGCTTTATTAGAAGTTTATGAAAATGATAAATTAAAATATAAATTAGACTTATTTGCAAGTAAAGATATAGAAAAAGCAAATATCTTTAAAAGAATATATAGAACACTTTTTGGATGGATTTAAAGCCTAGTCATATTGACAGTATTAGTAAATTAATATATAATAATTAGAGGCTTTAAATCAAGCTCCCGTAGCTCAGTAGGATAGAGCAACGCCCTCCTAAGGCGTGGGCCAGAGGTTCGATTCCTCTCGGGAGCACCAAACTTGATTAAAATAAATAGAAAAGAGCACTTTGGTAATCCAAGGTGCTCTTATTGTGATTAGGAGAATAAATTTGAATAATTATTTTATGAGAAAAGCACTTGCAGAAGCAGAGATTGCATATGAATTAGGAGAAGTTCCTATAGGATGTGTAATAGTAAAGAATGGCAAAATAATAGCAAGTAGCTATAATTTAAAAGAAGAATATAAAGATGCAACAGCCCATGCAGAAATACTTGCTATTAGCGAGGCTTCGATAAACTTAGATGAATGGAGACTTAGTGGGTGTACAATGTATGTTACAATAGAGCCTTGTGTCATGTGTGCAGGTGCAATTGTCAATTCCAGAATAGATAAACTTGTTATAGGATCAATGGATGAAAAATATGGTGCATGTGGTTCAGTTTTAAATATAGTAGAAAATGATAAATTAAACCATAAGGTAGATGTAATATCTGGAATAATGCAAGAGGAATGTTCAAGTATTATGAAAGATTTCTTTAAGGATTTAAGAAATAAAAACAAAAGAAATGGAGAGAGATAAATATGCAATATAAAGCTATAATATCTGATTTAGATGGTACACTTTTAAATGAAGAACACAAAATAAGTGACTATACTAAAAGAACAATAAAAAAAGTTATAGATAAGGGCGTTAAATTTTTTATTGCAACAGGTAGACATCATGAAGATATTGATTTTGTAAGAAATGGACTCAATTTAGATTCTATATTTATAACATCAAATGGATGTAGGATTCATGATGGGAGTAAAAACAAATTAATAGGCCATGATATAGATGAAGATATAATAAAAGGGTTAATTAATTTAGATATAGATGAAGATATACACAAAAATATATATATGGAAAATGAGTGGTATATTGAAAAAGAGAATGATTATTTAGATGATTTTGTAAAAGACTCTCCCTTTATTTATGAGATAATTGATTTTAAAGAATTAAAAAGTATAAAATCACCTAAAGTTTTCTTTTTAGCTTTAGAACATGAAAAACTAGTTGATTTAAAGGAAAAAATAGAAAAATTATATCCAGGACAATTAAATATAACTTTCTCACTTGAAACTTGTCTTGAAGTAATGCCAAAGGGCATATCAAAAGGATATGCTATAAAAGAAGTACTTAAAAAACATGATATAAAATTAGAAGAAACCATAGCTTTTGGTGATGGTCTAAATGATTTAGAGATGTTAAAGACTGTAGGTAAGGGATTTATAATGGGTAATGCTCATGATAAATTAATAAAAGAATTACCGAATAATGACATCATAAGTACCAATACACAAGAAGGACTTGCTAAGAAACTTGAAGAAATATTTCTATAATTAAAAGGATGATTATATGAAAGAAAAATTAAAGGAATTTGCAAAAGGGGTAGAGATAGAAAAATTAGCTATAGCTGATATTGGGCCATATATGGATTTAAAAGAAATACTTGTTAATAGAGAAGAAAAAGATCACCTTACAGGACTTGAAGGATCATCTATAGAAAAGAGGATAGATCCTACATTAACCATGAAAGATGCTAAATCTATTATAGTATGTCTTTTTCCATATAAGATGAAAACAAAAGAAAAATCTAATCTATCTAATTATACCTATTCTAAAGATTACCATGTAATAGTAAAAGAAAAATTAGAAACTATAGCTAATTTTTTAGATGAAAATATAGAAAATTTTAAATATGAATCATATGTGGATACAGGTCCTTTAGTAGATAGGTATATAGCTCATAGGGCTGGACTTGGATTTTATGGAATAAATGCACACCTAATAAATGATGATTATGGAACATATTTTTTCATAGGATATATTATAAATAATCATCCATTTAAAGCTGATAAAGCTATGGATAGAACTTGCTTTGAGTGTATGAAATGCAAAGAAAAATGTCCAGGAAATATTATACTTGGGAATTTTGATATCAATCCAAAAAGATGTAGATCATATATAAGTCAAAAAAAGAAAGATTTAGATGAATTAGATATAGATATAATTAAAAAAGATAATATATTATTTGGTTGTGATATATGTCAAAAAGTATGTCCCCACAATGGAGGAATAAAAGAAACTAATATTAAAGAATTTAAAGAAGATTTAATATATAAATTAGAATATGAAGAAATAAATGCTATGAGTAATAAAGCATTTAAAAGGAAATATGGAAACAGAGCCTTTGCTTGGCGTGGTAGAAAGCTTATAAAAAGAAATCATGAAATAATAAATGACATAGAAATAGAGGATTAATCCTCTATTATTTTTACTTTAAGCCTTTGAAGAGCTGGCCCTTCCATGATAGATCCATCAAAAGAAAATCGTGAACCATGACAAGGGCAATCCCATGACTTTTCAGCATTATTCCAAGAAAGTTCACAACCTAAATGAGTACAAGTAGTATCAACTATATAAGTTCTACCATCATTATGTTTGTAAAAACCAACTCTCCTACCATTTAAATTTACTACCTTGCCTTCTCCTGTAGCTACTTCTATATCTATATTTTCAGTTTTTAACTTTCCTTTTATAAACTCATATCCTACATTTAAATTTTCCTTTAAGAAAGTAGATAAACTTCCTTTAATATTAAATCTAGATGGATTAAACACTTCAGAATAAGGATTTTTTATATTGGTTATTAAATCAGTTAAAATCATAGCACTAGCAGTGGCATTTGTCATACCCCATTTTTTAAATCCTGTAGATAAAAATATATTTTCTGAATTTCTAGTTATCTTCCCTATAAAAGGTATATCATCAATTGGCATGCAGTCTTGAGTAGACCACCTATATGGAATATCTTCTATATCAAAATTTTCCTTGGCAAAATTTTTAAGATTTTCATAATGAACTTCTGTATCTTCACCTTGACCTGTCTTATGTCCATCTCCACCTATAAGCAACATTTTTCTGCCATTATAATCTTGATATCTAAGAGATCTTGTTGGCTTTTCTGCTGATATATACATGCCTTCTGGAAGATTATCTTTAATCAAAGCACCTAATATATATGATCTTTCGGTATAGATTCTAGAAAAATACAAAGCTCTGAAATTTTCTATAGGAAAATGTGTGGCTATTACTACTTTTTTTGCAGAAACTATATTTTCATTACTTGTAATAACCTTTACTATATCTCCATCTTGTATATCTATTACCTTTGTATTTTCAAAAATATAACTGCCATTACCATCTACTTCATCTGCTAATTCTAAAAGATATTTTCTTGGATGAAATTGTGCTTGATTTTCAAACTTAATAGCACCTTTCACATCAAAGGGTAAATCTAAGTTTTCTACAAAAGTAGAATTCATACCAAGTTTTTTACTAGCATCTACTTCATCTTTTATTTTTTTAATATATTCATCAGTAGTTGCATAGACATATGCAGGTAACTCTTTAAAGTCACAATCAATATTTTTTTCTTTTACTATATTTTTTATAAATTTAATAGCAGTTTCATTTGCATCTATATACTGCTTAGTCTTATTTTCCCCTACTTGATCAATAAGTTTCTTGTAAATAAGTCCATGTTGAGAAGTTATCTTAGCAGTGGTTCTTGCTGTGGTTCCTTCGAGTATATTATCTACTTCTAAAAGTGCTATATTTAGCCCTTTTTTCTTTAACATAAAGGCACTTGTAATACCTGAGATGCCTCCTCCAATTATACATACATCTACATCAATATTTTGATTAAGTGAAGGATAATTAGTCTTTTTTGTAGAATCTAACCAATAAGATAAAGGTTCATTTTTAAAATTTGTCATATAATCTCTCCTAATAGAATAGTAATATTAAATATTCCCATAAAAGAATATAAATATTAAAAAAAGTAATATTTTAAATATTTAAAATATGTTGACTATATAATATTAAAAGTATATCATAGAACTATAGACCTATTTAAAGAAAATATAGGGAGTGAAAATTATGAATAAAGATGCTCTTTCTAAAAAAGAAAGTAAATTTATTATATTTGATGATGAAGGTATATTACAATATCCAGATATAGATGAAAAATATGTTAAAGATATTGAAGATAATAAAGAGCAGATAAAAGAAGAATTAATTGATAAGAATATAGTTATAATTAGAGATCATATTATCAAGATAGAACAATTAGACTTGGATTTTAAAAATTATTTTTTTGTCAACTTTTATAATATGGAATCAGATAATTTTAGTGATCTCATAACACTTGCATATAAGGATAAAATAAGTGGATTGTACAATAGGAATTTATGGATTAAAATTTGTGAAGATACTATATGTCCTATTAATGCAGATAATTATTCAATGATTATAATAAAAATAGATTTAAATATAAATGATGATGATATAAAAATGATATCAAAAGCAATAAAGGATAATATTTCTTATATGGATATTGCAATTAGAAATGGAAATGAGTTTATCATAATATTACCAAATAAAAATGAAGATAATTCTACTGAAATATTACATAAGATAAAGAAAAGTATTAATCTCAATATAAAGTATAGAATAAGGGATATAAAAAACAAGAATAAATTTAGACATATCTATAAAGAAATAATAAAAGACATAGATGATAAAAAAAATAAAGGTAAGTATGAAGATTTTAAATTTATAAAAGAACATTTGATCAATATATCCAAAGTGGTAGAAAAAAATATAGAAGATAATAATATAAGAGAAAATATAAGAAATCAACTCATTGAAATAACAAATTTAATACATAAAGAGATAAATTAAAAAATGTAATTTAGAAAAAGTTAAGTAGGGTATATTATATTTAAGTCAAAATTTAAAAAAGGATGAGAATATGGATAAAAAATATAATAAACCTTCAAATGAAGAATTAAAAGAAAAACTTACAGATGAAGAATATAGAGTAACTCAAAAAAGTGCTACAGAAAGACCTTTTACTAGTGAATATAATGACTATGATAAAGAAGGTATTTATGTAGATATAGTTACAGGAGAGCCACTTTTTTCATCAAAAGACAAATATGATGCAGGTTGTGGCTGGCCTAGTTTTACTAAGCCTATTGAAAAACAAAATGTAGTAGAAAAAAGTGATAGAACTCTTGGCATGAGAAGAACTGAAGTTAAGAGCAAATCAGGAGATTCACATCTAGGTCATGTCTTTCCAGACGGCCCAAGAGATAAGGGTGGTCTTAGATATTGCATAAACGGAGTAGCACTTAAATTTATAGCAAAAGAAGATTTAGAAAAAGAAGGATATGAAGAATACAAAAAAATATTTGAGTAAAAAATAATCCTACATTTATTGTGTAGGATTATTTTTTATAATTTTCCTTATAAAGTACAGTTTTTATATCATAATAACTGATAGTATCTGACACTTTTTCTTTAATAGGTTTTAAAAATTCTCTACCTACAGTCTCAATTGCATCCATGATTTCCTTTTCTTTTTCACTATCTACAAATTCTTCCCAATTTATATCTTTACCTTCTTCTTCACATTTTACAAAATGATTTAACACTGTATCTTTTGTAATTTCTCGCATTTGTGATATTTCATCTACATTTTTATTTTCCTTATATAAGTCATAACTAATCTCATGTGTTTTTTTCTTGGCTTCAATACTACTAGTATATTTAGTTTGTTTAGGTAGAGCTTTAACATTATTCTTTTCTTTAAAAGTTTTAATTTTTTCTATAAATACATGACCATAGCTTTCATATTTCTTGTCTCCTACCCCTTTGATACTTAAAAAACTTTTCTTTTCTATAGGTAAATAAGTTGCCATTTCTTTGAGTGTAGTATCTGAAAATACAACATAAGGAGGGATGTTTTTTTCTAGTGCTAGTTTTCTTCTTAAATCTTTTAAATCTACAAATAATTCTAAATAATAATCATCAGTATTTTCTTTTTTCTCTTTAAACATATCTATAGCCATATATACCTTTTCTTTACCCTTTAATACCTTCCTAGAAAGTTCTGTAAGCTTAACTACTGGATATTTACTTTCTGTAAGGGTTAAATATCCTTGGGATATAAGCATGGCTATTATATTTTTTATTCCTTTTTCAGTATAATTTTTCATGATACCATATGTTGATACCTTATCTAAATTAAAATTAAGTAATTTTTTATTTTTTGAACCACTTAAAACTTGGGCAACTACCGTAGTACCAAATTTTTCATTTAATCTATATACACATGAAAGTACCTTTTGACTTTCTATGGTAACATCTTTAAATTCATGTTCTACACTGCAACTACTACAATTATTACAATCAGATTTAACATCTACTTCACCAAAATATTCAAGTATCTTACCACGAAGGCAATTATGACTATATGCATAATCAACTAAATATTGAAGATTTTTATAGCTAATAGAAGCACGTTCAGGATCCTTATGACTTTCTCCTATTAAAAACTTTTGTTTTACTACATCTTGAGGTGAAAAGAGTAATATACATTCACTATCTTCCCCGTCACGACCTGCACGACCAGCTTCTTGATAATAGCTTTCCATACTTTGAGGAATGTTATAGTGAATTACAAATCTCACATTAGATTTATCTATACCCATACCAAAAGCATTTGTAGCTATCATTATAGGTGTTTCGTCATATATGAACTTTTTTTGAGCAAGTTCTCTATCCATGGAATTCATACCACCATGATAGAAACTCACTTTATAATTTTTATTTTCTAAAAATGCATGTAATGATTCTACTTCCTTTCTTGTAGAGCAATATATTATACCAGACTCATTATTTGCATCTTTTAAATAATCTAATATAAATAACCTTTTATCAATATTATTTTCTACCCTAAAATATAAATTTTCTCTATCAAATCCAGTAACTATTTCTGAAGGATTATTTAATTTTAAAATTAACTTTATATCATCTATTATTTCATCAGTAGCAGTTGCAGTATAAGCACCTATTACTGGACGTTGTTTTAAACTATCAATAAATTTTGGTATTTCTCTATAGCTTGGTCTAAAATCATGTCCCCATTTACTTATACAATGAGCTTCATCTATTGCTAAAAAAGGAATTTCTATATTCTTTATTAAATTTCTAAAACCCATATGATTAAGTCTCTCTGGAGCTATATATATTAGGTTATATTTACCATTTTCTATATTTGAAAATCTCTCACTAAGTTCGGAACTAGTTAATGTACTATTTATAAATGTAGAAGGTATTCCTATTTCATTTAATGCATCCACTTGATCCTTCATAAGAGATATAAGAGGAGATACCACTAAAGTGCTACCTTTATTTATTAAAGAAGGAAGTTGATAGCATATAGATTTTCCACCACTAGTAGGCATTATACCAAGTACATCTCTTTTATTTAAAACAGATTTGATTAATTTTTCTTGTCCCACTTTAAAACTATCATAACCAAAATAATCTTTTAATACATTTTTTATATCCATATTATCCTCCTCTAAAGTTATTGTATAGTTTATAGAGAAAAAATACAATATTAGTTTAAAATAAAGGATAATAGGCTATATTTATAGAAGATATATATAAGAGAAAATTTAAGGAGAGTATGATGGATAGATTAAAAATCAATTATAATGCACCTGTAACTCTAACCTTTACTTTTAGTGCAGTAGGGGTACTGCTTTTAAAAGAGATATATGGAATAGAATTTATGACATATATATTCACTAACTATAGAACATCACTTGCTGATCCTATGCAATATATAAGGCTTTTTTCTTATATACTAGGTCATAGTTCGTGGCAGCATTTTTCAAGCAATTTTTTAATAATATTGTTATTAGGACCTATTTTAGAAGAAAAATATGGTTCAACTACATTAATTAAAATGATTTTACTTACTGCATTTGTAACTGGAGTATTTAATGTATTATTATTTAATACAGGACTTATTGGGGCAAGTGGTATTGTATTTATGATGATAATACTTAGTTCTTTTTCAAATGTTAAAGCAGGACATATACCACTTACTCTCATAATAGTTGCAGCAATATTTATAGGTAGGGAAGCTGTAGATGCTTTTGTATTAAAAGATGATATATCTCAAATGGCTCATATAGTAGGAGCTATATCTGGAGCAGGACTTGGAAGTATGGAATTAAATCAAAAATTCAATAAAAAAAAGAAATATAATGCTTAAATTAATATTTTACTAGATTTTTTATTGGTTTTCTGATATAATGATTTAACATTAATGTAATACAATCGTAATATTGGAGGCGAATTATGAAAGGTAAACTAATAGCTTTAATCTTAATAATATTTAGTTTTATAAGTTTTAATGGTGTTAATGCTGAAAAACCTGAAAAAACAGATGATTATAAATACGGACATAATTTTGATATAGGTTCTTACATAAGAATAAAAGAGCAGAATGAAAATTTTTTAAATGAATCAAAGGAAATCATTAGAAACAATGCAAGTAAAGTAAACTTTATTTCAGATAAAAAGAATAAATACTTTTTAAATAAAGATTTAGAATTTGATAAATTTATATTAAAGGGTGAAAGTGATTACACTGAAGTATGGATTGGAGAAGATATAGATAAAGATAATATAACAAATGAACAGATTGAAAAAATAATGCGTACATTTGATTCTAAAATATATCCTATAATAACAGACTTCTTTGGAAAACCTAATTTTCATGATGGAACAAATGCTAAATTAAATGAATTTATAGATATGAATGAAGAGTATTATTATGAAAATGATGGAAAAATAATATTACTTATAAATGATATAGATTCTAATACTACAGGATATTATTCTAATTTAGCAGAAGAATATGCAGATAGAAATATTATAACAATTGACAGTAGAATATTAGATAAAAGGATAGAAAAGGCATATTTTAATTCTCTAGTCCATGAATTTCAACATTTAATTCATTCAGATAATGATAAGGATGAAGAAATATGGTTAGATGAAATGATGAGTTCTTTTGCAGAAACTTTAGTGTTTAAAAATATAGATAAAAATAAGGTTGATTATTTTTCAAATGAGACATATGATTCGTTTACAAATTGGGGAAAAGAATTTGATATAGATACATCTACAAATCTAGCATATAGGGGAGAAGCTTATCTATTTGTATCATATTTATATGATAATTATGGAGAATGTTTTTTAAGAACTCTTGCTAAAGACAAAGACAATGGATTAGAAAGTATGGATAAACTATTAAAAGGTTTTTATAAAGATACTAATGCAAATAAGGTGTTTGAAAACTTTCATAAAAGATTAGATATAAACTAAGACGCATATTGCGTCTTTTATTTTGTTTGAAATAGATATATATATTTAAATTAAGGGTATAATTTAAATGTATATTAAACTATTAGGAGATGAAAAAAATGTATAAAAATGCTCTTCTTATATATAACGGCAATGCAGGTCAGGTCAGGAAGAAATGGATAAAATCTTGGGGAATATAACACCCATATTAACTAAAGGTATAGATAATTTAACCCTAGCCCAAACAAAGAATGCAGGAGATGCAGAAAATATTGCAAAAGAAAAAGGGAAAGATTATGAGCTTGTCATATCTTTAGGGGGAGATGGAACCTTACATGAAGTAATAAATGGTTTAGGGGCTATTAAAAAACCTCCAATAATTGGAGTATTGCCAGCAGGAACTTGTAATGATTTTGCAAGAGGCTTAAATATTCCGCTAAAATTAGAAGATGCAGCAGAAAAGATTATAGAGGGCAAAATAAAAAATATTGATATAGGTAAGGTAAATAATAGATATTTTACAAACTTTGTAGGCGCTGGTCTTATAACAGATATATCTGAAAATATAAATTCTGATAGTAAAAATATAATGGGTAGAATAAGTTATTATACATCTGCTATAAGAAGTATGAGTGATAAAAAACCTTTTAAGTTTACGCTAAAAACTGAAAAAGAAAAGATAAAAGATAATGCAGCAATGGTAATTGTAGTAAATGGAAATCATGTTGGAAGCAAATACGTACCAGTTAAAAGTATTTCTATGACAGATGGTTATTTTGATGTATTCATATTATATGATACAGGCCTTTCACTTATTATGAGATATTTAACAAATAGTGAGCAGTTTGAAGAAAAAATAGGAGAAGATCAAATAAAGCATATAAAAGCAAAGGAAATTAAATTACAAACAAAAAAAATATTATCACTTGATACAGATGGAGAAGTATATTTAAAAACTCCTATAAGTATAAATATAGTTGAAAAAGGACTGAAATTTATTGTAGGTTAATATTTTGTTGTTATCATATTCCTATAAGTATATAATAGATATATGAGTAATTTAGAAAGAGAGGGTAATATGATAGAAGAAAATGTTACAAGATTAAATATAAATAATAAAGAAATAATACTTATAGGAACAGCTCATGTGTCTAAAAAAAGTGCAGAGCAAGTAAAGGAAATAATAGATTTAGAAAAGCCCGATACAGTTGCAATAGAACTTGATAAAGGTAGATATAAATCCATAACTGAAGGTAAAAAATGGAGTGATACTGATATTGTATCTATAATAAAACAAAAAAAGGCCACATTACTTTTAGTAAATTTGATGATGAGTTCATTTCAAAAGAGGATGGCAAATCAATTTGGTATAAATCCGGGAGAAGAAATGATAACAGCAATAAATTCAGCAAAAGAAAATGATGCAAAGATAATCTTAGCTGATAGAGATATACAAATAACCTTTCAAAGAATTTGGAGAGGAATAGGATTTGCTGGAAAGATGAAGCTTTTAACAGGGCTTGTATATAGTATGTTCAGTGATGAAGAAGTTACAGAAGAAGATTTAGAAAGATTAAAAACAGAAGATATTTTAACTTCTATGCTAGATGATTTAAAGGATTCATTCCCAAAACTTAAAGCCACATTAATAGATGAAAGAGATAAATATCTGGCAGAAAAAATAAAAAATTCCCCAGGAGAAAAAATAGTAGCAGTACTTGGTGCAGGGCATATACCGGGTATAAAACAAGAAATTTATAAGGAAAATGATTTAAAAAAACTTAGAAAGCTTCCTAAAAAATCAAATACTTCAAAATATATAAAATGGGCTATACCTATAGCAATATTAGCTATAATAGTCTTTACACTATTTAATAGTAGGGAAATGGCACTAGATCAAGCTATTGGTTGGATAATATGGAATGGATCACTTTCGGGCCTAGGAGCACTCATAGCGCTTGCCCATCCACTTTCTATACTTACAGCTTTCATTGCAGCACCCATAAGCTCTCTTAATCCATTACTTGCAGCAGGATGGTTTGTAGGACTTACTGAAGCGTTTATTAGGAAGCCAAAGGTTCGTGACTTTGAGAATCTATCAGATGATATAACTACAGTAAAAGGATTTTGGAGGAACAAAGTAAGTCACATATTACTTGTAGTAGTACTTGCAAATCTCGGAAGTGTAGCAGGTACAATGATAGGTGGAGCAAATGTGGTTAAAATATTTTTAGATTTATTTTAAAAAACTCTCCTTCAGTAAATTTACTGAAGGAGAGTTTTAATTAATTAGCTGATAATTTTATTAATTCTAATACTATTTTAGCAGAACTTACAAGATCTTTTATATGCATGTGCTCCTCTAAAGTATGAGGTTTTCTTTCTCCAATACCTAGATTAACAGCTTTTATTCCATTAGCATTTAAAACATTAGTATCACTACCACCACCTGTAGAATTTAAGAAAGGTTTTACCCCTGCTTTCTCACAAGCTTCTTTAGTAATAGCTACAATATCATCATCTTCATCTATAAGAAAAGAACTATATACTCTTTCTACATTTATTTCTACTTTTGCATCAAAAGATTTAGCACTATTTTTAAAAGTTTCTACCATATGATTAGTTTGATTATCTAATTTTTCATCACTTAAACTTCTTGACTCAGCCTTGATATTTACTTCAGGAGTAACTATATTAGTAGCAGAACCACCTTCAATAATTCCTATATTAGCAGTTGTATCATCATCAATTCTAAGTAGATTCATTTTACTAATAGCATCAGATGCTACATTTATAGCACTTATTCCTTCTTCTGGTGCAACACCAGCATGTGCAGGTTTTCCTAGGACCTTAACATCTATCTTATCTTGAGCAGGACCTTGAATGATAATTTCACCAGGATCACCGCCACTATCTAATACAAAAGCTCTTTTAGAATTTATCTTATCATATTCTAAATTTTTAGCACCGTTTAGTCCACCTTCTTCATATACACTAAATACTACTTCAATAGGACCATGATCTATATTATTTTCTTTTATTACTTTTAAAGCTTCTATAACTGCTGCAATACCAGCCTTATCATCGCCACCTAATATTGTAGTGCCATCAGAATATATAATATCATCTTTTATAATAGGTTTTACTCCTACACTTGGAGAAACTGTATCCATATGACAAGAAAATAATATAGGTTCAGCTTGTATTTTACCATCAATTTTGGCAATGACATTTCCTGTGTTACATCCTATTTTTTCTCCACCATTATCAATATAAACATCAAAACCTAAGTCTTCTAATTCCTTAACTAAAAATTCTGCAAATTCCTTTTCATTTTTAGTAGGACTATCAATTTGTACATATTTCATAAATTCTTCAACAATTCTGTCTTTATTAATCATATACTCATCTCCTTTATTTCATTTTACACCATAACAACATAAAAATCACCCCATGGGGTGATTTTTATTTATGATGCTCTTATAAATGCTTCTGGTCCAATAGGAATCCCAAATGCATACCAAACAGCAAGTAATACTATCCAACCAAGTAAGAATATTAGCGAATATGGTACCATAGTTGAAATCAAAGTACCTATACCTGTATCTTCATCATATTTTTGAGCAAATACAACTATTACTGCAAAATAAGTCATAAGAGGAGATATTATATTAGTTGTAGAATCTCCTATACGATAAGCAAGTTGTGTAAACTCTGGTGAAAAGTTTAATCTATATAACATTGGAACAAATACAGGAGCCATGATACCCCATTTAGCTGAAGCTGATCCTATAAATAGGTTTATAAAGCCTGCAACTATAATAAATCCAATTATAAGTGGGAAACCTACAAAGCCTATAGATTCAAGGAAAGTTGCTCCACTTACTGCAAGTATTGTTCCTAAATTAGTATAAGCAAAATACTGTATAAATTGTGCTGCAAAGAATGCGAGTACTAAATATCCACCCATTGAAGCCATTGATTTAGACATAAACTTAACTACATCTTTATCATTTCTAACAGTTCCTGAAACCATACCAAAAGTTAAACCTGGGATTAAGAAAAACAACATAATTGCTGGTACTAATCCATCATGTGTAAATGCATCTAAAGAACCATCTACTCTTAATACAGCATTTTCAGGTATCATTAAAAATAACATTATGCCAGCAAAAACTAATACTGAAATACCTGCTGCTATTAAACCTTTTTTCTCTTTTGATGTAACTTCCATAGATTCATTATGATCTATTCCTTTATATTCTCCAAGTCTTGGCTCTACTATTCTTTCAGTTACCAAAGTACCAAGTATTGTAATAAGGAAAGTTGAAGCAACCATGAAATAATAGTTAGAAGTTGGAAGTATTGCCATATCCATTCCACTAGCCGTTAATGCTTCGTTTGTAATACCAGATAATAGCGGATCTAATGTACCTAGTAAAAGATTAGCTGAGAATCCTCCAGATACACCTGCAAAAGCAGCAGCAAGTCCTGCTAAAGGATGACGTTTAAAGCTTAAAAATACCATTGCACCAAGTGGTACAAGAACAACATAACCTGCATCTGATGCAATATTTGACATAACACCTGCAAATACAACAACTGCAGTTATAAGACTTTTTGGTGTACTTAAAACTAGTTTCTTAAGTGCAGCATTTATAAGTCCTGTACCTTCTGCAACTCCTACACCAAGCATTGCAACTAAAACCGTTCCAAGTGGTGCGAAACTTGTGAAGTTTGTTGTAGCTGAATTTATCATATACCTAAGACCATCAGCACTTAAAAGTGAAACAGCAGCTACTGTTTGATCTGCCTTTGCCTTTGCATCATAAAAGTCTACTGATAATCCGAACTTGAAAGCGATTTCAGATATGATGATAACAGCTAGAGCAAATAGCATAAAAATTGTTACTGGATGTGGAAGTTTATTTCCGACAGTTTCTATAATATTCAGAAACTTATTAAACAAGCCAGTTTTTTGCTTTTGTTTATTATTCATTATAATTCCTCCTAGATTTTTTTTAATTACTTTTTCATTTTATCAAATTTTTAGACTATTGTGTCTTACAATTTGTTAATGAGATTGAAAAATGTGCATATTGCTAAAATTTCAAATAAAAAATATCCTCTAGAATATTCTAGAGGATATTTTTTATAACTTAGTATTTAAAGCCCTAAGTGAGTTTAATACTGCAATAAATGTCACACCAACATCTGCAAATACTGCTGCCCACATTGACGCGAAACCTAATGCACCAAGGGCCAAAACTATAGCCTTCACACCTAAAGCAAAAATTATATTTTGATATACTATTTTTCTAGTATTTTTTGCTATTTTTATAGAATCTACTAGTTTAGAAGGCTCATCAGTCATAAGTACGACATCAGCTGCTTCTATAGCTGCATCTGAACCAAGTCCACCCATAGCTATACCAATATCTGCCCTTGCAAGAACTGGAGCATCATTTATACCGTCACCTACAAAAGCAATTTTACCTTTACCTCTATAATTCACATATAATTCTTCTAATTTTTCTACCTTACCATCAGGAAGTAGCTCAGTATATGCCTTATCTATATTTAATTCACTTGCTATCTTTTCACCAATAGCTTTGTTATCACCTGTAAGCATTACTGTTTTTGATATTCCTAATTCTTTGAGTTTCTTTAAAGCTTCTTTTGAATCCTTTTTTATCCTATCTGAAATTAGAATAGAACCTATAAACTCGTCATCTTTAGCAACATATATAATAGTACCAATTTCATCTATTTCAATTATATCTATATTATTTTTAATCATTAGTTTCTTATTACCAACAGATATTTTTGAGTCTTCATGATCTATTTCTATACCGTGACCTGCTATTTCATTATAATTTGATATATTACTTTTATCTATATCATCATCATATGAATCTAATATAGCAAGAGCTATAGGATGATTTGAAAAACTTTCTGCATATGCTGCATATTTTAGTAAATCACTTTCACTATATCCATTATAAGATGAAGTTTTTGTTACAGTAAATACTCCTTCAGTTAAAGAACCTGTTTTATCAAATACGGCAATATCTATATCATTTAATGCTTCAAGATAATTTCCACCCTTAACTAAGATTCCATTTTTAGAAGCAGAACCAATTCCTCCAAAAAAACCAAGAGGAATAGATACAACAAGAGCACAAGGACAAGATATAACTAAAAATACAAGGCCTCTATATAACCAATCATTAAACTGTGCACCATCTATAAATATTGTTGGGATTAATACCAGAGCAAGGGCTGAAAATACTACTACTGGTGTATAGTACCTAGCAAATTTAGTGATGAATTTTTCAGTAGGTGCTTTTCTATTACCTGCATTTTCAACTAGATCTAGTACTTTTGCTACAGTAGATTCACCAAATGTTTTGCTAACTTCTATAGTCAAAAGACCATTTTTATTTATAAAACCAGCAAGTACATCTTCATTTACTTTAACAGAGCGGGGAACTGATTCACCAGTTAAAGCAGAAGTATCAACCATTGACTTTCCTTCTATTACCATACCATCTAAAGGAACTTTTTCTCCAGGCTTTACTATTATAGTATCTCCAATACTTACACTTTCTGGATCAACCTTTTTATAATCACCATCTACAAGTAAATTAGCATAATCTGGTCTAATATCCATAAGAGACTTTATAGAATTTCTAGAGCGATTAACAGCTATATCTTGAAAAATCTCACCAAGTTCATAAAAGAGCATTACAGCTACACCTTCAGGATATTCTCCTATAAAAAAAGCACCAAGTGTTGCTATACTCATGAGGAAATTTTCATCAAAAACCTGACCACGACTTATGTTTTTAACTGAGGTTAAAAGAACATTCCCACCTATTAAAATATAGGATATTATAAAAAGAGTAAGTTCTATAGTGTTAGAAAAATTACCTATTATAGCAGCTAAAAAGATAAGGATACCAATGGATAATTTTAGAATTTTACCTTTTCCTATAGTATCGATTATGTTGTATTCTTCCTCTAATTCTTTTTCTTTTAATTTTTTCTTGTCCTCATATTCAAATATTCCTACTTGAGGTTCTATTTTTTTTATTATTTCTTTTGATTGATTCAAAATTTCTTTTGCCTTTTTTTCATTGTTTATATCAATAACTAAATTACCATTAGAAAAATTTATAACTGCATTATTTACATCCTCTAAACTAGAAATTCTTCTTTCTATTTTACCAGCACAATTAGCACAAGATAAACCTTTTAATATTAATTTCTTTTCTATACTCATTAAAATTCTCTCCTTTCTATTTATGACAAATATGTTTAAGACCAGAGTTTAATATTTCATAGATATGTTCATCATCTAATGAATAAAAAACAGTCCTACCTTCTTTTCTATATTTTACAACACCCTTATCTTTTAAGCTTCTTAATTGATGAGAAATTGCTGACTGGCTCATACTAAGAAGTTCAGCTATATCACATACACACATTTCAGATTCATAAAGGGCATATATTATCTTTATGCGAGTAGGGTCACCAAATACCTTGAAAAAATCAGCCAAGTTTAAAAGACAATTATCTTTGGGCAAATCCTTTTTCACATCTTTAAGTACATCTTCATGTATAGTATTACAAGAGCAAGTTGGAATATCTTTTGTCATAATTACACCCCATTAAATTATACTTGAATATATGAGCAACTATTCATATATTATTATATACCCCAAATTAATTTTTTACAAGCATAAATATGATAAAATAATAGTGGTGATAAAACTTATGAATATTAAAATATCAGTAAGGGAATTAGTTGAATTTATACTTAGAAGTGGTGATATAGATTCGACATATAGAGGAAAGAATAGAATGAGTGATGGAACTAAAATCCACTCTAAAATACAAAAAAGTATGGATGAAAATTATTCATCTGAAGTTACACTTAAAACTGAAATTGAATTTTCTGATTTGAAACTTAGGGTAGCTGGTAGGGCAGATGGTATTATAAAAGAAGAAGAAAAGATAATAATTGATGAAATAAAATCAACCACTAGAGATTTAGAAAAAATAGATGAAAATTTTAATGATTTGCATTGGGCACAGGCCAAATGCTATGGATATATTTATGCTAAGGATAATGAATTATCAAGTATTGATATTCAACTTACCTATGTAGAGTTAGATACAGAAGAAATTAAAAAGATAAGAAAATCTTATAGATTTAATGAATTAGAAATATTTTTCAAAGATTTAACAGATAGATACTATATATGGGCAAAACTTTCTAGAGATTGGATAGAAAAAAGAGATGAATCTATAAAAGCTTTAGAATTTCCTTTTGATAGATATAGGAAAGGTCAGAGAAAATTAGCGGTAGGTGTATATAGAACTATAGAAGAAAAAAAGAAATTATTTGTAGAAGCACCAACTGGAATAGGTAAGACGATTTCTACACTTTTTCCAGCCATAAAAGCTATAGGTGAAAACAAGGGAGAGAAGATGTTTTATCTTACAGCCAAAACTATAACTAGAACTGTAGCAGAAGATTCCTTTGATATACTAGAAAAAAGGGGCTTGAATTTAAAAGAATTACCTTAACAGCAAAAGATAAGATATGCTTTGAAAAAGATAAGACTTGTAATCCTGATGAATGCAAGTTTGCAAAGGGACATTTTGATAGGGTAAATGATGCAATATATGAATTAATTACAAAAGAAGACAATGTTTCACGTGAAACCATAGAGAAATATGCGAAAAAACATGAAGTATGTCCCTTTGAATTTTCTCTAGATTTAAGCATATGGGCAGATGGTATAATATGTGATTATAATTATGTGTTTGATCCTCAAGCAAAATTAAAGAGATTCTTTTTTGAAGAAAAAAACAAATATATATATTTGATAGATGAAGCTCATAATCTAGTAGATAGGGCACGAGAAATGTTTTCAGCTGAACTTTTTAAAAGAGACATATTAGATATGAAAAGATTGTTTAAAGATATTGAGCCCAAAATATCAAAAATATTAGATAGGATAAATAGAGAATTTTTGAAATTAAAAAAATTATGTAAAGACAAAGATTATCATATTCAAAAGGAAGAAGTAGAAGATATTTATTATCCACTAAAAAAATTCATAAAATTAGCAGATAATTGGCTAATAGAAAATGGTGATAAAAAAGAACATGCAGATTTATTAGATTTATATTTTAAAATAGTATCTTTTTTAAGGGTATCTGAAGATTATAGTGAAAAGTTTGTAACTTATATTGAAAGAAAAGATAAAGATATATTAGTAAAATTATTTTGCCTGGATCCTTCATATTTATTATCAAATACATTAAATAGTGGACTTTCAGCAATATTGTTTTCAGCCACACTTTCACCCATGGAATATTTCAAGGATATATTAGGTGGCAGTAAAGATGATAATATGATGAAGTTAGAATCACCTTTTGATAGGGAAAATCTAAAAGTAGTAATAGAGGATAAAATATCTACAAAATATAGAAATAGAAAATATTCCTATGAAAAACTAGCAGATAAAATCTATCAAGCAAGTAAATACAAAAAGGGAAATTATATGGCATTTTTTCCTTCCTATAAATATATGCAAGATGTATATGAGGTTTTTATTGAAAGATATTCAAATATAGCTACAATAATTCAATTTGGTGGAATGAAAGAAGAAGAAAGAGAAGAATTTTTGAATAAATTCATAGATAAACCAAAAGAAACACTAGTATCATTTGCAGTAATGGGTGGGATATTTTCTGAAGGAATAGATTTAAAGGGCGAAAGACTTACAGGGGCTATAGTAGTAGGAGTAGGACTTCCAAAAATTTGCCTAGAGCGAAATATAATAAGAGATTATTTCAATGAAAAAAATGGACTAGGATATGAATATGCCTATATGTATCCAGGTATGAACAAGGTGCTTCAAGCAGCTGGTAGAGTAATAAGGACAGAAAATGATAAGGGTATAGTATGTTTAATAGATGAAAGATTTTCATATAAAAGTTACAAGGATATATTTCCACCTCATTTGAGATAAAATTAGAGGTAATAAAATCGATGAACAGTACTTTTATCGGCGTGAATGACATTTATTGTTGTTCATACTGATAAAAATGTCATTCGTCGATTTGAGATTTAAATATAATTAATTATTATATCTATAAATGCTTGAATATCTTTTAAGTTAGAATGTAATATATCATATACTATAGCTCTATCTAATTTTAAATAATCGTGAACAAGAATATTTCTAAAACTTGCCATATCACTTAAATTTTCTTTTAAGTTAAAATCTATAATTTCATTTTCATATAAAACTTCGAATATATCTCTATTACTTTCTGGTTTCCTGTAATTTGAATCAGAGATAATATGATTTGACATATCGATTATAGATTCAATAGTTAAATGTAGAAATCTTTCAGCAGCACCATAAAAAATAGGGTTTTTTAGATATTCATTTTTACTACATTTCTTTATATCATTTAAATAATTAATATATTCTTTTGCTTTAGATAATCTAATAACTATAACATTTCTATTTACCATATTTAAACTCCTTTAGTTTTCATGTTTTCAAGTACCTTTTCATTGTATATATCACTATAATATTTAAAATCAAAGTATTCTCTTAAAACTAATGATTCAAATGTAGCTCTATTTAAGTTATCTTTTATAACAATTCCATCTTTAATTACTTCATACTTTAAAAATATAGAAGCTTTATCAAGAGATATGATATCTACGTTTTTATCAAAAAATTTAGAAGCAGAATCTATTATTTCGCCTCGAATAAGCATATCTTTCATATTATTATAGTTATTTTTAAATTTAACAGCTACATCAATATCACTTAATTTATTTTCCTTTCCCTTAGCTATAGATCCAAATAAATATGCAAATTCAATTTCATGTTTATTATCAATATGATTAATGAATCTTTTTATAGAATTTTTTAATTTCTCATCCATCAAACTCATCCTTTAATTATATCATTAAATAAATTATATCATACATATATAATTTATTTAATGATATAATTATTACATACAAAATATTCTAAATAAGATTAAGAATTTCAAATAGTATATTATATAAGACCAAACAAAAGAATAGAAAATTTAAATATAAAATGGATAATATGAAAAAAAATAAAGTTTTATTAACAGCCTATAAAGACGTATTATTTTCTAGCAATCAAAAAATATTTCAAATGGAAATATTAATAGATGATACAAAAACCAATGCTATATTAAAAAAGAAAATGTTAAAAGGTGAAATGGAATATAAAAATAAAATTATTTATATTGAAAGTATTGATGATGAAGAGGTGGAATTAGGTAGTTTTGATAATCTGTTTTTCATTGAAAATGAAGATTAATAGAAAGGAAAAAAAGTATGGATAAATATAATAATATAAAATTAATGGATAGTAAAAAATTATATAATATTTTTGAATATATGAATGAAAGGCTAAAAGAGAATCAACTAGAACTAGAAATAACTATATATGGTGGTTCTATCATGACACTTGTATATGATAATAGACCTGCAACAAAAGATATTGATTGTGTAATAAATGAAACTAATGATAAATTATTGAAAAATATATTAGATTCAACAAAGTTAGTCTTCAATCTATCAGATAATTGGTTAAATGAAGAAATAAAGGAACCTTTAAAATATTTATTAAAAGAAGATAAAGAGACATACCAAAATTTTTCTAATCTAAAACTATTAAAGCCAAAAGTTGAGCAACTACTAGCAATGAAAATATTAGCAGCAAGACCAGAACCAGCTAAAGATTTCATAGATGCGTATATATTATGCAAAGATCTAAATATAAGAACGAAAGAAGAATTAATTAATATAATATCAGAATATATACCATTAAAATTAATAGGGGAAAGACAACTAAACTTTATAAAATATTTAGGAGATGATTTAGGATATGATTGGAAATAAATATTTAGCTGAATTATATTCCTATGAAGATCAAAATACTGGAATTAATCAGTTATTAGAATTACTTAAATATAAAGATCAAAATTTTTTAAAAAGCTTAACGGAGTTTCCTGTAAATTTAAATAAGTGTACAGAAGATGAGATGAAATATCTTACAATTGTTTCAGCTCTTATAGATTATTATTTACAAATTAATACGATCGAAGTACCAGAGTGGTTAAGAGATAATAGATTAGCATTTAAATATCCATATTATCATTCCAAAAGACTAACTGACTTTGAAAAATTCAAATTATTATATTCAAGTACAGGACCTTTTGCACGTAGAAATGTATATTTTGATTTGAAAGGGCTAGAGAGAATATAAAAATTTATATTAAAACTATGAGTTATTACATGCAGAGCACGAGTTATTACATGTTGAAAAAAATATGCTTATTTTCATGATATAATTTTTCTAATAAAATATTTATTAGGAGGAATTACATGACTGAAAAAACAGCTTTAAAAATATCAACTTTACTTGCAGGATTTGCTTTTCTTATGACACTTATGAATGTAAATAGTACATGTCTTGTAATGATGCATCAACCTAAATTACCTGAAGGTTCAGAAAAACTAAGAAAAGGGAATTAAAATATGGGGTTTGAAAATATGGTAAATGGATTTATAAAAAATAATATTATAGAAAAAAAGGATAAAGATATTTATATACATGGATTAAAACATGGTGTATTTATGATATTAAATATAATAAGTATAATCATAATAGGCATATTATTTAATATGCTATTAGAAAGTATAATTTTCATTCTTGCTTATTCACCACTTCGTTCATATGCTGGAGGTTATCATGCAGATACTATACTAAACTGCTATATATTTTCTATAGCTTTAACTATAATTGCAATGATATCTATAAAACATATTCCACCATTAAACTACACTATATTATTTTTAACGATTGTTTCAGCAGGTTTAGTATTTTTATTAGCACCTGTAGAAAGTATTAATAAACCTTTATCTAAAGAAGAAAGAAAGCAATATAAAAATATCGCAAGGATAATGTGCGCTATAGAGATAGTTATAGTTGTGATATTTTTAATATTTAATATTAACAGTATTGCACTTACAATATCAATATCTTTATTTGTACTTGCTCTCATGCTTTTATTTGGGAAGGTATAATAAAGTTATAAATAAAGTAGTAATTTCACAGTAAACATATTATCATCATAATTATAAACTAAGTCCCCATCATATTTTTTTAATATATATTTAACATTTTTAAGTCCTATACCATGACTAAATTTATCTTTTTTTATGGTTAGGATTTCTTTTTGTTCTTCTACTATTTTTCCATCAAATGTGTTTTTCAACTGCATATGAATTATATTTTTATTATATATTATACTAATACTTATATATCTTTTTTCTTTATTTAATTTAAATGTAGCCTCTATAGCATTATCTATTAAATTTCCAATTATTATATTCATATCAAATGAATCTAGTTCTAAATCATATGGAATTTTTAGATTTAAATCCACATCTATATCAATTGATTTTGCATATTGAATTTTATAGTTTAATATACTATCGATATCTACATTACCTGAATGAGCAAACTCTTTTTTATTAGTAGAAGAATTATTAATTCTTTCTATATAATGTAGTGCTTTTCTCTTTTCATCATTATTTATATAGTTTTCAATAGCTATAAGATGATTTTTTAAATCATGTCTTGTAGCTCTAACTTTGTTATAAGAAGATTTCATTATTTTAAACTGTTGCTCATAATATTCATTTTGTTTTTCTAATAATTCATTTTGAATCTTTTCTTTATATCTTCTATTTAACACATCATACAAATAAAATGTAACTATATTTAATGTAAATAATATAGATATAGATGCTAATAACTCATATCTATTTAAATTGCTATTTTGAAATAATATTATTGCTAAATACATAGAGCCTAAAGGAATGAAAAATACAGAAAACCAATAAGTATTAGGCAAGTCTATTTCATTTCTTAAATTTGCAGCTCCTTCAAATATTAAAATAATAAGGTAGGTTATTATTCTAGTAAATATGATAATAGGAAGACTCATATACTCTGATTCTATAATATTTAAACGTATATTATTTAAAAGTAAAGTTAATATAAATTCTGAAAACATAAGTATTGAAATGATAAAAAAGGTAGAAATAAATTTCTTTTTTAAAGAAGATTTATAATTAAATGATAATAGAAAAAACAAGATGATATTTATAAATAAAGTAAGTAGAGGTATATTGAATTTTAAAAAAGCAAAAGAAATTATAATATAAAAAGTAAAGTAAGATAATATCTCATTCTTTTTAATTTTTTTTCTTTCAAAAAAGACTCCCATAAATCTAAATATTGTATATACATATAAAGTATTTATTACAAGATAAAATAGTATATAGTTAGTAGAATTCATTAAATATCACCCATTTTCATTTGAATATCTCTTACGTTTTTTCTATAAGTTTGACTAATATTTATTATAGTTTCATCTAGCAAGGTTACTTTATCATATTTAAAAACCTTCACTTGATTTATATTTATCAGATAAGATCTATGAATAAATATAAATCCAAAATCTTTTAACTTTTTATGAATTTCTTTTAAACTACCATAAAAAGTATCAATTTCATCCTTAGTATATATATTTATTTGTCTTGTATCACTTTCAAAATAAATTATATCTGAAATAAGAAAGCTATACTCTTTTTTATTTTTATTATAAGTAAAAAGTTCTACACTCGTATTTATTAGATTTAAAAAGATATTAAACACCTTGTCCACTTTTTCTGTAGTCAATGGTTTAATTAAAAAGTTTAAAGGCCTTACAGAAAAGAGTTCCATAGCATATGAAGTTTTACTTGAAATGTATATTATTTGAGTAGACTGATTATTCATGTCTTCTCTTATTTTTCTTCCTAAATCCACACCACTCATATTACCTAGTTCAATATCTAGAAAAATTAAATTATAATGAGCATTGTGATTTAATTTTTCATACAGACTTTCTGCATTGAAAAATATATCTATATTAATTTTTATATTATACCTGGTGGTAACATTATATAAAATATCTTCTAATTGATTACATATGGTGTTTTCATCATCACATATAGCTATATTTAACATTGATGTACCCCCTAGCTAATTTTAATAATTCCCCTTATATGGTAATTATATCATAAGAAAATGAAAAGGAAAGATTAAAAAAACTATGAGTTATTACATGCAGAAGATGAGTTATTACATGGTGGGAAAAATTATTGAATATTATGTTAGTATATAACCATAGTAAAGGAAAGCAGGTATGTATAAGTCATAAGCTTAATAAATAAGTTGTATCAGAAAACGAATATAAAGTAAAATAGGAGGTAAAAAAGATGAAAAAATTAGTAATAAGTTTTATAATGTTAGTTTTAGTATTCTCAACAATGAATGTATCAGCAAGTAATTTAAAAGAAAAAGATGATTTCAAGGCAGATGAAATAAGGATAGAGTTAAAAAAATTAGGTGTTGAAGAAAATATAATTAATGACCTCATTGATAAAGCTAAAAGAGGTGAAATATGGGATTCACTAAGTGGAGAATATTCAGATTTAAAACCACAAATAGTTAGGGATGGATATACAAAGACTATATATCCTGATGGTTCAGTATCTGTTACAACAATTAATAAGCCTATAACTCCAAAAATTGTTACTGGAGGAGATTGGACGTCTGGTTCAGGATATAGAGCTGTAAAAGGAGCTTTAGTTAAAGAAAATAATGGAGTAATTTCTATGAAATTTTATGCTGACTTTGAACAACACTATACTGGTACAGCAATTATTACGAAAGTACGTGATCCCGAAATAACTACAGCTGGATTATATTCTAATGAAACACTAAAGATATATAAAGGTAGTCGAAACCCAGCTAAGGCTAGGTTATCAGCAAAGGTAGAGATTAAAGGGTGGTTTTCAACTACAGCTTGGTTACAATTAAATGTAAATGGTACTAAAGCTTGGACTACAAATAATTAGTTATTAAATTACTATTATAATAAGTAAACTATAGTGCTAGTATATAAATAGGTCAACCTAAACATAATAAATTCTATTTCTGATAT
>NZ_JBQCYD010000023.1:0-36357 GCF_052088025.1 Senegalia sp. (in: firmicutes)
AAATAAAGATAGATATATTGATAATGGTTATCAATATATCTATCTTACTAAAAAAATTATTTATTTACCACGTTCAAAGAGTATTAATTACGTCCAATAAGTATTTTTGATAAATAATAATCTTATAAATACTCTATTGGGCGAACTCCGTATCTTTTGTGAAAAGCTTTAGAAAAGCTGTCACCACTTGCATACCCAACCATAGAAGCAATTTTATTTATATCGGTGTTTCCCATTGTTAAGAGCTCTCGTGCTAATTCCATTCTTTTATCTAATTTATATGCATATAAGGGTTTACCAAATATTTCTTTGAATCCAGTCTTTAATTTATATTCATTTAAGTAAACTAATTTAGAAATTTGTCTTATAGTAATATGAGTATCCATACTACTATCTAATATCTCTCGAGCTCTATATATGCTCTCTATTTCTGTTTTTGAAAGACCACTGTCTATTGTTTTATCTATATTTTGCTCCATCATATTATTTAAGCAAATAGAAAATAGCTCAAAAACTTTTGCTTCAAGATACATATCTTTTAAGTAGCAATTATATGGACAATTTTTAATCTGTTCTATTATTAATCTGCTTTCTGTAGGAAGAATAAATTTTTTTATTTTAAGGTCATTTTTAACACTTTTAAAAATATTTTTATCTAAAATTTCTCTTGGCAAATATTTATAAACTTCACTTGGATTTATTACCATTGTTAGACCAGAATAATTACATTTTGCTTTGTATTCTGAAATTTCTCTGATATCTTTTATTTTATATAGTATCGCTTCACCTGATTTCATTTCTAGATATGTGTCGGTATTTTTTTCTAACCACTCTATCTTTTCTCCAGAAAAAGTAGTTAGAATGTAAACATCTCCCTTTGTTTGGCCAGACATTTGAATGCTTTTTTTACATGTTATATCATTATAGCAAACCTCTAAGTTTTTACTAGATATTAATTTCTTAGAATAACCTTCACCAAGATCTTTTGGAATCTCAAAAATTGTATTATCTTCATTTTTATAATTACAATATAAATCTGTAAATCCTTGTTTTAGTCTGCTATCCATATTAGACAAACTATCAAATTCTCGCTTTATTTTTAGGCTCGCTATTTTTATCCCTCCATTACTAAAATAGATTTTTTATATTGATTTGAAATTAGCATATTTATTTTCTTCACTCTATCCAGATTTATATTATTAAAATTTTTATTCTTTTTTAAACAATGTGCCTACATTTGGATTCTTGTCTCCAAATTTTTCCATAACTTCATCTAATATTTTTCTATGCTCCCATCCCTCTTCTTCTCTTTTCTTTATATACTTATATACACCGAATACAGTTGATGGTCCGATTTGAGATGAAAAATGACCTATTCCTTGGTTCCAAGCAAATAGGGAAAAAAGTTCATCTAGTTCTTCAACACTAAGTCCTAGTGAATATGCTTTTATAAGCTCCCTTGTAGCTTGCCTATACCTTCCTGCACCTATAGCATTACTCATTGAAAGCATAAGCTTGGTTTTAAGATCTATTGCTGGATCATTTTTATCCCATATTGTTTCCCAAAAATCAACTACTGTTCCTGCTAAATCATCATCAATAACTTTAAAGTTTAAAATTGCAGTGGGCTTAAAGGGCATATCTGCTCCCCCTTCATAGCTTATCTCTTTCATTTCTGTTCTATAGGCATAGACTCTATATTCATTATCAGAGATTTTATCTGTCATTTGCTCATGAAATCCTAGATCTTTTAAAGCTGAATATAAGGGTTTTGGCTCGAAACTTTGAACCACACAAATCCCATTATTAATTTCTATTCCTTGTGCTTTTTTCAAAATCATAGGTAAAAAATTACTTGTTAAATTCCTTACGTCAATTACAAGAAACTCTATTTTATTCTCTTCCCATTTATTTTGCATATTATTCCTCCTGTAAATATCATATATTTAGAGCCGATTGATAACGATTATCGTTTATAAGATTATATCATATTATCATCTATAATACATGATTTATATAAGCTTTTTAAATCACTATACTATTATTTATTTCATCTTGACTTGACTATATTAAAAATATACACTTCAATTTTCCTAAATATACTTCCTTTACTTTTTCATACTACTCATTTAGAAAAATATCAATAGAAATCAAGGCAATAAAAAAATCTACCATTATAGTTGTTTATGATAACCTAAAATTACCCTAGTATAATAATTGAAAACTCCCCTAGAGGAATTATAAAATAACCCTATGAGATATTTCATGGGGAGGCTAAGGGGATGATTAATTTAATGAATAAACAGGAAATAATCCTTTCACATTTTAGAGAGGGAAAATCTCAATGGGATATCCATAGAGAAACTGGAATTTCAAGAAAAACTATTAGGAAGTACATTAAGGAATATGAAAAAAAGAAGCGAGAGTTACTAAAATCTGATGAAAAAAATAAGGAATTAATAGAAGACTTAGTATCTCCACCAAAGTATGATATTAGTAACAGGGTGAAAAGGAAGCTTACGGATGAAATAATAGAAAGAATCGATTATTTTATGAAAGAAAATGAGATTAAAAAAACCACAGGCAGAAGCAAGCAAATAAAGAAGAAAATCGATATTTATGAATGCTTGATTGAAGAAGGTTATGATATAAGTTACCCTACCATTTGTAATTTCATCAGAGAAAGATATGACAATAGCAAAGAAGCATATATTAGGCAGGAATATGACTTAGGTAAAACCAGTGAATTTGACTGGGGAAGCGTAAAGCTAATAATTGGGGGAAAGTCCAGAGCCATACAAATGGCAGCCTTTGCTACTGCTAAAGGAAACTACAGATATGCCAATCTTTATCAAAATCAAAAAATGGAAAGCTTCTTAGATTCCCATGTTAAATTCATTAATAAAATTGATGGGATTTATAGAGAAATAGTATATGACAACATGAAAGTTGCCGTGAAGAAGTTTGTAAATAAAGCTGAAAAAGAACCTACTGAAGATTTATTGAAACTCTCTCTGTACTATGGTTTTCAATATAGGTTTTGTAATGCTAGAAGGGGTAATGAAAAGGGACATGTAGAAAGAAGCGTAGAATATGTAAGAAGAAAGGTTTTTAGTAAAAGGGATCGTTTTGAAAGCTTAGATGAAGCTAATAAATATCTTCATGACGAGTTAGATAAACTTAATTTAAGAAAAACAAAATACAATAACAATAAAAGCCCTAAGGATATTTTAGATGAAGAAAAGCCTTATCTTTTAAAGAATTTACCAGATTATGATGCAGCTAGGACAACGGAATTAAGAGTAAATAAATACTCTACAGTAAGTATTGATGAAAATAAATATTCAGTACCAGATAATTTGGTTGGTAAGTTTGTATTTGCAAAGGTTTATCCTGAAAAGATATTTTTATACTACAAAAATAAACAAGTGGCACATCATATAAGGAATTATGGTAATCACACATGGAATATCAAGATAGAGCATTATATAAATACAATAAAGAAGAAGCCTGGGGCACTTCATTCTAGCACTGCAATGCGACAAATGAACCCCACGCTCCAAACCATTTACAATAATTATTATACAGAAAATCCAAAGGATTTTGTAGAGCTTCTTGAAATAATTAGTGAATATGGGCTAAATAAAGTTATAAAATCCATTGATGAATTACAAAAAATAAGCCCTACGGGTGTGAATACCATAAAAATAAAGACTCTATGTAACAGAAACGAGAATGTATCATATATCACAAATAACGAAAGGACTACTGAAATCTTAGAGAAATCAAAGACAATATTAATCGAATATGGAAATCTAGTACAAGATTCATATGTAGCCTTTCAAGAGGAGGCTAAAATTATATGAATAGTAAAGAAATCCATGAAAAAATATCACTGTTTTCAAAGGAGCTTAAGCTCCCATATACTTCAAAATACTTTAAAGATGAACTCAAAGAAGCCAATACAAAGAACCTAACCTTTGATGAATTTCTCTATGAATTACTTGAAAAAGAGTATGATCTCAGAAAAGAAAATGGAATAAAAAATAGAATTAGAAATGCCAAATTTCCTTATAAAAAGTACATAGAAGATTTAGTAATTAAAGATCTTCCGGAGGATGCTAAGGATAAACTTAAAGTATTTTCATCCCTAGAATTTATTAAGGATGGACAAAATATAATCCTTGCAGGAAATCCTGGAACAGGTAAGACCCATATGGCTATAGGTTTAGGGATAAAGGCTTGTACCGAGGGCTATAAGGTTCTTTTTACTACCATTCCCCTACTTGTAAACCATCTAAAAGAAAGTAGGTCAGAAAAAACTTTACGGTCCTTTGAGAGTAGATTTGAAAAATATGATCTCATTATAGCAGATGAACTTGGGTACATATCTTTTGATAAAGAAGGCTCTGAACTACTTTTCACATATCTTTCACTAAGGGCTGGCAGAAAATCTACAATAATTACTACAAATCTTTCTTTTGAAAGATGGGATGAAATATTCAAGGATCCTGTTATGACCGCTGCTATGATAGATAGACTGACTCATAAATCATATATAGTAAATATGAATGGCAATTCTTACAGACTAAAAGAAACAAAGCTCTGGTTAGAAAACCAATAATTTTTTTACTCCCCTAGGGGACTTTTCAGTTATATTTTGGGGGATTTTTCAATTGACAAATACAATAGTAGAATTCTACTATAATGGTAGATTTTTTATAACTGTATATTGTTTTTTATTTATATTATTGGATTTATCCTTTTTACTATTACTCTTTAATTCTTCTAATAAAGATCCTTTTTTAACACTCTTTCTTTTTTTACTTTCTTTTTCAAACTTATCTTTTATCTTACCTTTTTTTAAATTAATATCACTAAATTTATTATCTAGAATCAGTCTTTTATATTCTTTAGAACTGCCTTCTTCTAAATCTTGTGTCCTTAAAAGGTTATCTATTTCATATTTGCTTTTATCTTCATCTCTCTCACCTATCCTATTATCATGTTCCATATCATACTCTATCTCATCAAAATAATCGTTTAAAAGATTAATATCACTTTCCATATACTTGTTATACATCTCGGTTAATGTACTATCATCCGTTATATCTTTTTCTATAGATATGATAGCTTTAATATAGTTTTCATAGCTATTTTGAATTAGACTATTTAAAACCCCCTTTATTTCTTCAACAGATTTATTTTCTTTTTCAAATATATTAGTTGGTAGCTCATTATGGTAGTGTCCATAGTTCCAAAATATTTTTTCTTCATTTTGACCTATTCCATGGGCTTCTACAAATTGATTTCCATTAAATAATAGAGCATCTTCTCCTTTTACTGCTAAGACTATTGTTTCATCAGAAAGGGATGTCTTTATGACATCCCCTGGTTTAATATCTATATTCATTTTGTTATTTCTATATTTTCCACTTTTTTCTGCTACTTTGTTTTTAATTTTTTCTTGGTAATTATTATTTTGACTCTTAAAGGAATCTACATCTTTTGAGAATAACAATACATTCTCTTTTCCTATAATAAAATGCTCCATTAATTCTATTCCTAGAGTTTCACTCATACTAGACATTTTACTTGTTAGATGAATATCTTCATTGCTTGGTATTGGATTTCCACTAGGGTGATTATGATATATTGAATACCCTTTTAAATCTGGTGTTAGCAATAGATTCTTTGCTATTATTTTAAAATCTACAATAGATGAATCTACTCCCCCTCTAAACATCTCGCTTACGCCTATTACCTTATCATTACTATCATAGCTAATAATACCAAATACCTCTTGGTCATGGTGCTGATATCCTACTTTTAAGTTTTCTTTTATCTTTTCGATATCATTTATTATATTTAAATTCTCTATTTCTTTTCCGGCATAGTAGCTCGAGAAGTTTGTATAATCTAAGGTGCTGCTAAAGTCTTTATTTTTATAGTTATCCATCTCATCATTTATTAGTTCATATGAAGATGTAAGTCTATAGTCCCTATCACCAGTATTTGAATACAATTTATTATTTTCTTCATAATAAGTTAATTGATCTACTACCTTCATGCCAATTTCTTCAAATAAGGATTTAGCCCAATCTATTCTATAATTTGGTGTTTTTTCATTGAAAGCTAAAAATACTCTTGTCCCACCTGCTAACAATCCTTCTTTTAATGTATCTTTTATATCATTTTTTCTACTCAATCTTGATCTTCTTAAATCTACTGGCTGATTTTTAGTATTTACAAATACTATCGTTCCTGAATCTATTGTAGGCATTTTAGTTGTTTTAAGATATTTTATCAAAGTCTCTGGCTCTGATATTGCTTTGTTCTTATTTTTAATATCTGCTTTGGAAAATTCTATAAAATCTGTTAAGGGCTGAACCATCTTATCTTCATTTTTTATTTTATTATATAATTCTTCTTTATCTTTACATCCAAATTGTTCATATAAACTATTCATCTTTTTCACCTACTCTCCCTAAATTAACATCAAATAAAACTAATAGTTCCTTTAACTCCTTAACCTTCTTATCTTCTGGATTTTTCTTAATAAACTCCATCAACGCTTGGTGGTTAGCTACTTGAAAATAATCAAGTAACTTATTTGTCTTCATAAACTTATTCACAGTATCCCTCCTATTTTTCTCGTACAGTACTTACATTCATGTTGTAATATTCTTTGTCTTTTCCTTTCTCTATTAGCTTTTCTTTATGACTTTTTAATTCTCCTAGCAAAGACCTTTTCTTAGGCTCTGTCTTAGCTTTTTCTCTATCATCTAACTCTCCATAGGTTCTTACCTTAGAATCCCTCTCATCGCTATCATAGCGGTCTATAACACCATCATTATCCTTATCTAGGTCTAATGTATATATAAACTTTTCTAGCTCTTCTCCTTCAATATAGACAAGGTCTGAAAAATCTAAGAATTTTAATTCGTACTCTATCAAATCATTTAAACTTTGATATTTTTCAGAATTGATTATTTGGCCATCAATGTATCTATCTATACTAAGATTCTTTAAATTAACTTCAGATTTTATATCATGAAGTCCATCTTCTGTTTGAGTATATGCAATTTGAATATGCTCAAGATCTGTAAAATCAAAATCTCCACTTTCTTCTCCATACTCCTTACTAATAAAATCCATTATTAAGTCTTTTGCTTTATCTAACTGAGGACCATCTACATCTTTTGTTTGAATTTCTGTATTATTATCCATATTTAACAATAAGTCTAATTCTTTCAGCTTTCTTTCTTTGTCCCTTAAGTCTTTTTCATATGAAAAAGGTTTTTCTAATTCTTTCTTTGAAGATTTTAATTGTTTTTCTATAGAAATTAATTTTTCTTTAGTCTTATAATGCTTTTCAGATAAATTGTCTAAAAGATTATCTATTCTGGTAATATTTCCATAGACATCTTTTCCCAATGATACACTATAGCTTAAATTGTTTTTTAAAGATATTTTAAAGTCATTAGAAAAGCTATCGTAGGATAATTCCATTTTAAATCCTCGATAGCTTCCAATTAATTCTGCTTCTCTACTTTTTAAAGTTTTAGTTGTTTCTAACAATGCCTTTCCTGCTTCTTCTTTATCCATATAAACATTACCTTTAATTTTCATAGGTGTAAATTTCTTTTTACCATCTATCCCTAAGACAGTACTGCTATTTAGATTTTCTATATCATTTTTATATCCTTCTATTTTATTCTTTAAATCTTTAATCTTTCTAGGATAGTGTTTTAGAATATTATCTTCTAGCTTATATTTTTCACTTAGATAATTAGCCTTTAACATCTTTAATTTACTAACTTGGACATCTAAATCCATCTTTTCTTTTATTAATGGATTTCCTGTAGCAAGTGCCTTTATCTCTGCATAAGATAAAGAGGCTTCATCAACATCTTCTGCACTTCTTACAGGAGATTTTGAAGTCATGATTTGACTTATGAACTTCTGCTTGTTTTCTACTAATTGAAATAAATATGCATCAAAAGAGTTTTCTGTTACATAACGATAAATATGAACTTTATCATTTTCATTTCCCTGCCTTACAATCCTTCCCATCCTCTGTTCTAAATCTGATGGTTTCCAAGGACAATCCAAGTCATGTAATGCTATAAGTTTATCTTGAGCATTGGTACCTGAACCCATTTTCTGAGTTGAACCTATTAAAACTCTTATATCTCCATTTCTAACTTTTGCAAATAATTCATCCTTTTGTTTTTCATTTTTAGCATCGTGTATAAATGATATCTCCTCTTTCGGTATACCCTTTTCTACTAGTCTTTGCTTTATATCATCATATACATTGAAACTCCCATCATTTTTAGGAGTAGACATATCACAAAACACTAATTGTGAAGATTTCTGATCGACTGTACTATCCCATATAGAAAATACATTTTCTGCACATATTGCTACTTTACCTTTGTCTTCACTTGGTAACATGTCATTTATAAGTCTTTGATCTAAGGCTAGTTTCCTACCATCATTTGTAATTTTAAGCATATTGTCGGTTCTAGGATCTACAGATCCACCTCTCACCAGTTCAGCTCTTTCTGCTAAAGATTCAACCATTTCTTTTTGATAATGACTAGGTTTAACTGCTATAGTAGAAAATTCTGCTTCAGGTACAGGTAGTTTTAATACATCAGAAGTTTTTATATCTGCGACTTCTTTAAATGTGTTCATTAACTCTGGAATATTATAGAACTTAGCAAATCTTGTTTTAGCTCTATAGCCAGTTCCCTCTGGTGCTAATTCAATTGCTGTTACTGTTTCTCCAAAGGTACTAGCCCAAGCATCAAAATGCTGTAAGCCTTGAGATTTCAAAGTATCGTATTGTAAATATCTTTGCATAGTATATAATTCTCTCATGGAATTACTTATAGGAGTTCCTGTAGCAAATACAATACCTTTTCCTCCTGTTATTTCATCCATATATCTACATTTCATAAACATATCACTAGATTTCTGTGCTTCATTTTGTCCTATGCCTGCTACATTTCTCATCTTTGTGTATAAATATAAGTTTTTATATGAGTGAGCTTCATCTACAAATAATCTATCTACTCCCAACTCTTCAAAGGTTACTACATCATCTTTTCTAGATTGATCATTTATTTTTTGTAATTTTACCTTTAATGATTTCTTTGTCTTTTCTAATTGTTTTATTGAAAATTTATCTCCATTATTATTTTTTAATTCAGCTATTCCATCTGTTATTTCATTCATCTGTCTTTCCATATCAAGCTGTTGTCTTTCTATAGACATTGGAATCCTCTCAAACTGAGAATGTCCAATAATCACTGCATCATAGTCTCCTGTTGCAATTTTCCCACAGAATTTCTTTCTTTTCTTTGGTGTAAAGTCTTTTTTAGTTGCTACTAATACATTAGCTGAAGGATAAAGTTCCATAAATGAACTACCCCATTGTTCAGTTAAGTGATTTGGAACTACAAATAATGATTTATTACACAATCCAAGCCTTTTACTTTCCATAGCAGATGCTACCATCTCGTATGTTTTACCTGCCCCTACACAATGAGCTAACAAAGTGTTTCCACCATATAATGTATGAGTAATAGCATTTTTTTGGTGTTCTCTTAATTCTATCTCTGGATTCATTCCAGGAAATTTTAAATGACTGCCATCATATTCCCTAAGTCTGATAGAGTTAAATTTTTCATTATATATCTTTGTAAGTCTGTTTCTTCGCTCTGGTTCTTGCCATATCCAATCAGAAAAAGCTTGTTTTAACATCTCCTGCTTTTGTTGTGCTAGCATAGTTTCTTTTTTATTTAATACTCTGGTTTCTTTTCCGTCAGCTTGTGTTATCTTGTCAAATACTCTAACATCTTTTAGATTTAATGTATCTTCTAAAATCTTATAAGCATTTAATCTGTTTGTACCATAAGTCGTGCTAACTTTTACATTGCTGTTATCTACACTCTTTCCTTCTATATTCCAATTGGCTGTATATTCTGAGTACCTTACATTTATATCCCACTTACAATAACCAGGAGTTTCTAAAATTTCAAACATAAATTTCTCAATATCTTTTACAGGAATCCAAGTTGCTCCTAGTCTAACTGTAATATCACTTGCATCTATTTCTTTTGGTAAAACTTGTTCTAGTGAATTCATATTTATAGTTAAAGAGTCAATTTCTTTATTTAATCCATCAATCTTATCTCCCATTTCCTTATCTTTTATATCTACTAAACTCAATGTATTACTTATTTCTTCTTTTCTTTCTATTGCATTTTTTAATTTCTCTCTAATATTTCCACTTAAATATTCATCTGAAGAGAGATATTCTTTTGTGGTCGGATCTTGAAATATAACTCCCTCTAAAGCAACTACAATATCTTCTCTTTCCATATTAGTTAAGTTAGACATGTAATCTAAGTCTACTTTTCCTTTTTCTGATATAGATAAAGATAAGGCTTCTGAAGGTGTATCTACATTTTCAGCCACTATACTTTTTCTAATAGTTCTCTTAGAGAATATATCTGCTTTCCTTTTAAACTTAAAATTAGAATCTAGAATTTCTAGTGAGGAAAGTAAAGCATATGAAGAGTCTTCATCAAATATCTTATCATTTTTCTTATCAGTCAATCTTCCATATTTGGATACAAAATCATCATATATTTTGTTTAATTTTATTTGTATATCTCCTATAGTTTTATTATCAAAATCTTCAATTTGAGCATCTAGAAGCTCTCTTGTAGTATCTCTTATATGGATCATTGATTTTAATCTTTCTTTATTATCTTCATTTAAATCTTGTTTAATCATTATAGAGTTTTCTCTAAAATAAATCTCCTCTTCAACTATAGTAAAAGTAAAATTCTTAATATTAGGATCTGCTGGTATTATATTTTCTTCTACTGTTTCATCTTCTATATCTATATCCCATGTTGGTATGTCTCCTTCTAAATTTTGTATTGCATCATTTAATAAATTTTCTAAAGGTATATCTTCATATTGTTTACAAGTAGAGTCCAATCCATATTGAGTAGTTTCCATTTCCATATTTCCAAGTATCATTTCTGGATTGTCTATAAAATATTGATTTATTCTGATACCATTTTTATCTTTCCCTAAATTTAACCAATCTGGTTCAAGTTCTAACATCCCATCTCTCTTTTGCAAGAATATGATATCAGAAGTTACATTTGTTCCTGCATTAGCTTTAAAAGCTGTATTTGGTAATCTAATAGCTCCTATTAATTCAGCTCTTTCTGATATATACTTTCTTATACTATTATTTTCTTTATCCATAGTTCCCTTTGATGTAATAAAGGCAACAATACCTCCTGGCCTTACCTTGTCTAGTGTTTTGGCAAAGAAATAATCATGAATCAAAAAATTATTTTTATCATATTTTTTATCTAGAACTTTATATTGTCCAAATGGTACATTTCCTATTGCTACATCAAAAATGTTATCTGGAAAATCTGTTTCTTCAAAACTCTTAATATCAATCTGAGCATTCTGGTATAGTTGTTTTGCTATTCTTCCTGATAAATCATCTAATTCAACTCCATATAGCCTGCTTTCTTTCATGCTTTCAGGCAATAATCCCATAAAATTCCCTACTCCGCAGCTTGGCTCAAGTATATTACCATTTTCAAAACCCATATTTGCTAATGCTTGATACATTGATTTTACAATTATAGGTGAAGTATAGTGAGCATTTAATGTAGATTCTCTGGCACTTATATATTCTTCATCAGTTAATAGGTTTTTAAGTTCCAAGTACTCCCTAGCCCAACTACTATTATTAATATCAAAAGCTTCAGGTAAGCCTCCCCATCCAACATATTTTGATAATATTTCTTGCTCTTCTTTTGTAGCAAATCTATCTTCTTTTTCAAGTAACTTTAAAGTTCTAATAACATCTATATTCCAGTTAAATTTCTCTTTAGGACCTGCTACTCCAAGTTCATCATTGCTTATAGAAAAATCTATCTTTTCTGCTTCCTTAGAACTGTCAATCACTAAATCTTTCTCTAAATATTTTATACAATCCTCTCTATTATCAAATTCCTCAACTTCACTTTCATCCTTTGAATAATTAAGTCCTACCCATTTATTATCTGAATAAGTTATATATAGATTTGATGAGATCTCTAATTCTTTATCAAGTCTTCCATTAATTAGTTTTGATGCTTGTAGTGGTGTTAATCTTTTAATATCTGCTGGAATATTTTTATCCCAATCTAGTCTATCTTGCTCTATATCTTCAATGTCAGTACTATCTCCAATAACTTCCGAATCATTCTCTTTTTTTTGCAATAAAAAAGCAGTAGACTCTTTATCTACCGCATTTTTTATTATATTCTCTTGTTCTTTTTCTGTTGGAAATAGATTAGAATCATTTCCTTCAAATTTTAACTGAATATTATCTGTTTTCTGATTGTCTCTTCTATGGTTTCTTTTATATTGTTCATCATCCCTATCCACTTCATTTGATCTGTTGCTTTCATTTCCTCTGTTATTCCTAGAGATTTTTGTAGTTTGGGTGTCTCCATCTCTATTAGCCTTATTGATTCTTTCTGGATCATCTGCAAATGATTCTCCAGTTTCCCTTCTATCTTCAGACTGCTGTAATATGCTTGTCTGTTCTCCCTTAAGTACTTCTCTCTCATCCTGCCATATTTCCCTATCTTTGTTTCTTTCACTTCTAAGTTCGGTATCAGTACTTCCCCCTCTAGGATATAATTCCCTCCCATTTTTTCGTAAGTTGTCTTCTTCATTATTGGTGTGTAAGTCTCGTCTTCCTTCAAATAATCTACCCCTGCTAAATTGACCTTCTCTTTCATCTCCATTCCCTCCTCCTATATCACTATCTGTAGCACTTCTATTTTCATTTTTAAGCCTACTTTCTTTGTTAGCCATATTATACCTTGACTCAGTAGTATTTTGCAATACATTATAGACATTATGTTGTCTATAATCTTCTTTTTCTATTCTTTTAATTTCCTCAGCTAATTCAGCTATTATTTTCTTAGTTATTAAAGAACTATAAGTTCCTATGGAACTAATCAAGTGAGTATTATTAAAATAAATAATATCGCTAAAATCATCTTTTTCAAAATACTGCTCAGGATCTAAACCCATTCTAACCATAGTACTATATGAAGAAGATTTAGTTAAAATATCTTTTACCATTCTTATAGTCTCATCCTCTTCCAATCCATCAATCATGGAACCTTCTTTACTGTCTTCAATTTCATAAAGAACATCACTTAACAATTCGTCGGATTGTTGCCAAACCAAATTAAATACCCTAGTCTCAATACTTTTATCTTCTGTTTTTAAAATTTTATACCTTTCTTCTAATTCCATAAACGCTGCTTCATCTTTATCCTTATTAAATTTGAATAGTTTTAGTTGTTTTTTTGCATCTAAAGTTTCATGAGTATCTGAGATATCAAATACGTACTTTAATTTTAAACTTCCACTTGAGTAGTCTAATAGCGGAATTCCTTTTGCACCTCTATTTATCCATCTATGCATCCTCTTATTCCAAAATTCCATAGTAGCACAAGCCTTTGCATCTGGCCTTAGAGCATATATGAGAACCTGATCTTCAAATGGGTACTTATACATATATGCTGAAGAATGGAGAAACTTCTTCCAGTCATCTTCACTTCTTATTATTTCTTTTGTCTTTTCTTTAGATAATTGAAATATATTATCTACTTTGTTCATTGTTTTTACCTCCTTTTGGACATTAAAAAAAGATAGATTTTTTAAGTCTATCTTTTTTAATACTGAAGTATATATTTGATATATATTTGATTAAATTATTTAGTTAACTTTCTGTTTCATGTATTATCAATATTTTCGCTTACTTTTCTAAACTCTAGATCCTCGAATTCTTCTAATGATTCCTTATATAAAACTAAATAGTCCTGTATAGTCTTAATCATGGAGTCTAATTCCTCTCTTGTTTCTTGGCATAAATCTTGGAATTCTTCATGAGCTTTATCCATAGCAATTTGAGCATAGCCATCTAAATATTCATCATATGCTTCTGCACTATATTCCTCTTGAAGTATACTATTCGCTCTTTCCGTAGAATCAAAGCAAACTAATTCAAATAATTTTTCATTACAAGATATATCTTCAAATTGTTTTTCAAGTATTTCTAGATTTTCATAATACTCATTTAATTCATCTAGAACATTATCATCATCAGTTAATTTATACGCTACATCACAAATTGTGTCAAAGTACTTTGTACATTCATTAATCTCTTTAATTATATTGTCAATTGTTATTTGTCTTAACCTATCTTCTGTATCATTATAAAAATATCCTTCACCATCTAAATCATCATAATAAGAGTAAACTTGATTAAACAATTCTTCCTTAAGTGCAAATAAATTTGATAGATGCATTTTAACTTCCAATAACAAAGGAAGATAATCATATTCAAAATATGGTGTTGATAATTCCTCTATTTCTTTTGTCATTTCATTTTTCAAGAATTTAATATAATCTTGATTTCTGCTTATAAATCCAAATTCGATATTATGCCTACTTTCATCAGAATAATTTGCTGAACCTACATATGCAACATTATTTGTCATTATAATTTTACCATGATTTTTAAAATTAAAAAACACACTAACTTTTTCTCAAATACTATCTGGTCTCAATTTATTTAAATAAATATTTATTTTCTTTTTTGCAGCATTTCTATAAATATCTTTATCATGGTAATAATATGTATCCCAGCGTGAAGGTATATTTGTAAATATACTTATCTTTGCCCCTTGAGGTGTATTAGCAAGTTTTTTAATTAAAGATGACTGTTTTTGTGAAATATTATAAGTAACAATAATAATTTCTTCAGCATTTTTAAAATCATCTAAAACCTCCTGATATCCTAATTCATCCTTAGTATATATAAACTTAGCATCTGGAACTATATATTCCTTTTTCAATTACATCTCCCCTAAAAATATGAATTTTTTAACCACATTTTTCCGTTTAAATTATATCACCAAAAACTACCAAATTTATAATATTATCTACTTAAATTTTCATCAAATTACTTAACTTTATAGATAATTTTTGATTCTAATAGTAAACTTAGTAAATTAAATATTTCTTCACATGTGCTGCTTTCATTAAATATTATTCTTAAAGAAGAGTTAATATTTTCATGTTCTTGTTTTTGAGATTTATTTTCTACATCATCAATGAAAAAACTTAACTTTTTAAAATTAAATCCCAAATTTTTACTATTGTCTAGAAAGGTCATACTGCCTATTCTATTAATAATTGACGATAGTTTAAGTTCATCAGTTACTATATCGTAAGATTTATCTAGATTTATTTTTAAATAATGTTTTTCTTTCTTCCCATATGCTGAATTTAAAGCTTTTTTAATTATATCAAAATGTTGATCAAGACAATCCGAAGATACTTTAAATTTAATTTCTTTTTGATATTTATCATGTTTTTGTTTTACTACTTCTACTTTTAAACCATTAAAAATTATTTGGGTATCTAAATCTGCATATTTAGACTTATTGCTAGTCAATTCATTTCTTATAAATTCAAAACTTTTGTCTGTATCAATGTTTATCTTTTCTTTTGTTTCGAAAGATGTATAAGGAAAAATTCTCGTTTCAAAATAATCTATTACTTTAAGTAGCTCATTATTCACAACATCAAAACCCATCAAAGAAAGCAATGTAGAAAATTCTTTATCAGATGCATTCTCCTTAAATGTAGTTTTACATTCATCATTAATAATCTTAATAATATTATTAATCCCTTCTTTAGATGATAAGTTGAATCCTTGCAATAAGTTTAGTGGTGGCTTTAAATCACTTATTGTAATTCCTATACCAATTGGTATTACTTTAACCTTCTTAGAATAAGCAAAGCCCGATTCAAAGTAAATCCAATTAGACTTTATAGAGCTGGGGGTTATAAAAACAAACATTATAATAGATTCATCTAACCCTTGCTCAATTTTATGAACCCAATTTGTACCAAATGGTATACTCTGTCCATCACTCGATAAAAAGACATCAAGCATACTACCAGTTTTTTCTTGAATCAAATCTTTCAGATAATTAACAACTTTGCTATCTTTTGAAGAATGGCTAAAAAATATAGTGGATTTTTTCAACATAACACACTCCTTAAATTATTTTATTAAATTCATCTATTTATATTAATTGTATATTTTTAAAAAGCTGTAATCTTATTTAATAATTATTTTTATAAATGATATAATTATATCATTTATTGAGTAAAACACCTCTCATGCTTTATATATTATAAATAGTCTATCATATAAAAGAGACGTTTTAAAATTCAAAAATGTAGTTAAAAGTTTCTCTATGATTTCATTTAACATATCTATTATATCAATCATCAAACCTCAATTTATAGTTAATATATTTCCCAGTATCTTCAAAGTATAAAAAAGCATCATAATATTTTCCTGATTTCTCTGAATAAAATCTCTTAACTTCTACAATATTTTCATCTAACAATGCCTTTACCATATCTTTTGTCAGTTTCTTTCTCTTATTTACAAAAAATCTATCTTCTTTAAATAACGAAAATCTACAGTCTCTGTTGGAACAATAATAATTCTTCTTTCCTTCAAATACATCACTTTTGCATCTAGGACATTTTCCTAGACTTTCTTTGTTATTCTTAAATTTAACTTTACTTTCTTCTGATATCTGAGAATACATTTTCACTAGATTCTTCATCATAGATTCTATTTCTCTAATAAATTTCTTATCATCTTCTTTTCCTAGAGATATATTTGTTAAGCTATTTTCCCACTCTGCTGTTAATATTGGTGACTTTAATTCATCAGGAATAATAGTTACAAGACTAACCGCCTTATCTGTAGGTAGTAATTGTTTTCCCTTTCTTTCTATATAGCCCACTGATATAAGTTTTTCTATAATCCCTGCTCTGGTAGCAGGTGTTCCTAGTCCTATTTTTTCTACTTCTAATCCCTTATCTATATCTTCATTACCAGCTCTCTCCATAGCAGATAGTAATGTGTCTTCTGTATAATGCTTTGGAGGCTGTGTAAACCCTTCTTTCTTTTTAGAATCTAGTATTTTAAATGATTGATTTTTATAAAGCTCTGGAAGTATTATTTCTTTTTCTGTCTTTTTACTTGTTTTAATTTTCTTTAGATATTTATTTTCTATTTCTTTAAAGCCTCCTTCCAAGATTACTTTTCCTTTTGATTTAAATTCTATATTATCTACTTTAAGGATTACTTCTGTATGCTCTTCAACTCTATTCTTTGATAAAGCTTGTAGTAATTTTGATTCTATTAAGTTATATATTGTGCTCTCGCCTTTTGGCAACTCTTCTTTTTTAAATTTTCTAGATTCCAAAGTTATTATAATGGCATGATGATCATTGACCTTTTTGTCATTAATAACTCTATCAAAATTTATATTATTTATGTCTATGTTTTCATCTAAGCTCTCTATTAATTCTATCAATCCATCTTTCATTTCCTCAGTTAAATATCTGCTATCTGTTCTTGGATAAGTAATCCATTTCTTTTCATATAAAGATTGAGAATAGTCTAAAGTTTGTTTAGCACTAAATCCAAATAGCATATTTGCTTCTCTTTGCAAACTTGTTAAATCGAATAACAATGGTGGTTTTATTTTTTTGGTATTTCTTTTTATATCAACTACTATAACCTGTTTCCCTGTAACATTATTTAATACATCTATGGCTTTATTCTCATCTAAAATTCTATTTGAAGTTGCTATAAAATCTTCTAGTTGTATATCTATATTAAAGAACTTTTCTTTCTTGAAATTATTAATATCTGACTGCCTTTCTACAATCAGTGATAGTGTAGGTGTTTGAACTCTTCCAACACTTAAAGTTTGATTATATAATACAGAAAATAACCTTGTTGCATTAATACCTACTATCCAATCTGCCTTTGCTCTTGCTAATGCCGATTTATATAAGTTATCGAATTCATTGCCATTCTTTAAGTTGTTAAATCCCTTAGTAATAGCTGATTTTTCCATTGAAGATATCCACAATCTTTTAAAAGACTTAGTACATCCAGCCTCCCTATAAACAAGTCTAAATATTAGTTCTCCTTCTCTTCCCGAGTCTGTGGCACAAATTATTTCATCTACTTCTTTTTTATTCATCAGTTTTTTTAGAATATTAAACTGTTTTTTAGTGTTTTTAAACACTTGAAATTTCCATTTTTCTGGTAAAATTGGTAAATCTTCATATTTCCACTTACTATATAAAGTATTATAGCTTTCTGGATTTGCAACTCCTGCTAAATGGCCTATACACCAAGAGATTATATATCCATTCCCTTCTATACATCCATCTTTTCTTTCTTTACATCCTAATACTTCTGCAATAGACATTGCAACTGATGGTTTTTCTGCTATAACTAATTTCATTTTTATACCTCCTATTAAAAGAGAGACCAAGTATAAGCTTGGTCTCTTTGTTTGAGTTTACTATCTAACTATTGGTCTTCGTCATTTTTATCTATACTACCTTCTTTCTCAAATTCATCCTCATCTTCATATTCAGAATCATCATAGTCATCTTCTTCGTAATAATCATCTGAATCATCTTCCTGGTTTCCCTTGTAAATCTTAAAATAGTATCCTGCTCCTCCAACTATTAATGCCATGAGCACCATTAATAAGCCACTTTTACTTTTCTTTTTTGGTTCTTCCTTGTCTTCTGTCTTAGGCTCCTCTGTATTTTCAGTTTCTTTTATGGGTTCTATTTCTTCTTTTAATTGAGTTTTATCTTCTTTAGGTCCTTCAATCATATTCAATAGGTCTTGTTCCCCTACTTCTGTTAATAGCTGAACATTGTCTTGATTTTTTTCATGGTCAATTATTAAATGAAATGTTTTTCCTGAGCTTGTTTGAAAGGTTAAAAATTGTCTTATGTCTACGGGATTATCTTGTAGACTTTGAGTGCTACTATTGTTTTCATTAGAGATATTACTTTCTATTTTAGGAACTTTAACAGGATCCAATGGTCCTCCACCTCTACTAACATTTTCAATTACAGTTCCCCTAGCCTTGTTTTCTTTGGTTGCCAGACTATTTATAGCCTTTTCATTTCCGCCTTTAACAAGACCTTTATTACTTGGTGATGGTATTTTACTATTAGGTACTGACTTATCTATTGATGGAGAAAACACCTCTCCTTCTTCTTTTTCAATATGACTGTTTGGATCAAAATTTTTATCTCCTATAGTCTCTTCAGTATTTTCTTTAAGTTTATTATCCATATCCATTTCTGTTTTATCTCCTCCATCACTTGCAAAAGCTAGTGATGGTAAGATTAATAATATTATTATCATAAAACTTATATATCCCTTTTTAAATAATTTATTTTTCATTGTATCCTCCATTCTATATTTACACATCTTTTTCATTTCCTTGGTATCTATTGACTGCCTTAGTTACAATCCTTGTATATTCTTCTAAAGTAATATTGAAAGTGTTAAATGTCTTATGGAGCTCTAGTTTTTCTAATTCTTCTCTTTCTACTTTAGCATTTTCTATTTTTTCTTGAAGCAGTCTCATTTGCTCTTCTAATTTATTTTCTTGCTGATACTTCTTTTGTAGTTTTTTATTCAACTTTTTCCACCCCCTATCTAAGCCTTCCAAAGGCATAAAAATGATTTCTCCAATAATTAGTATCTATATTTGCATATTGAATAGGGTCTCCTGCATGTATCATCATTCCATTGCCTGCATAGATTCCTATATGAGTTACAGTATTGCTTGTATTATAGGTCCCTCTAAAAAATATTAAATCTCCTGCTTTAGCATCACTTCTTTTTATAGGTGTACATTTATTAAATATACCTTGAGCTGTTGTTCTAGGTAGGTTATATACATTAGATTTAGTAAAAGACCAGCATACAAAGCTAGAACAATCAAAATTATTTGGTCCATTTGCTCCAAATACATATCTTTTTCCTAGATGTTTTTCTGCTTCTGCAAATAATATTCTTGCTGTTTCGTTATCAAAAGCAATTCCAGGCTTATTAAAACTTCCATCATATCCATTAAAATGTTCCATTGTACCTGATGGAGTTTCATCAGAATCACTTAAAAGATAAAAATATGGATTAAGTAAATTACCATTCTTATCCTTTAACTCTAAGTGAAGATGACTTCCTGTTGAATTGCCAGTACTTCCCATCTTGGCTAAAGTAGATTCTTTTTTTATTTTATCTCCTAAATTTACATCTACACTAAGGCAATGAGCATATAGTGCTGAATATCCTTTTTCATTTGTAATTACTAAATACCTACCATACCCATCACTATCAAATCCTTCTTTCGTTACTACACCATCAAATATGGCCTTTAAAGGTGTCCCCTCTCTATCTGCTATATCTAATCCTTTGTGCATACTTAAATTGTCTTTTATAGGATGTATCCGATAACCAAACATAGATGATACCTTTTGTTTCCAATCACCTTCTATAGGGCTAGGATACGTCATGTAGTTGCCTTTAGTTTTCATCAGGATTTCATATAATTCTTTTTCATCCCTATCTAATTGACTTTTTATAACTTCATTTAGTGGTTTAGATCTTAATGTAGTTTCTAAAACAACTTTGCTTTTTTCAACTTCTATATCATAAGTTTCTCCTGTATTTGAATCTGTAAAACTTTCTGTAGTTGTGTATTTTTCAATAATTTTTTTAGTGAAAAATTCATACTGCAATCTAAATATCCTATCTAATTCATCAGCAATATTGTCAGTTCTAAAATCTCCATATTTAGCTGTCAAGTATGCTATTAAATCGTGGGGATTATGTCCTACAGCATCAACATAATATCTATATTCGTCATATCCTGGATAATCTTTTTCAATATTTTTTAATGATTTTAGGAGATTTGCTTCTAGTTTTGAGTATTCTATATCTGCACCAGTTACATCTAAATCACCAGCTTGATAAGATGAACCAGAAACAACTCCCATACCACCTAAAAGTATTGTAGACGCTGCATTTGAAATAACTATAATTAACATAGCCAATAAAAATAAAGCTACAACATAGTTAATAGCTTTGCTTGAAAGTTTTTTTACTAAATATGAAGCTGTATTTCCATTGCCTTTTATTGCTGTTAATATTCTTTTACCTATACCTCCATATTTCTTTTTATTATATTCTTTCTTAATACGTCTTTTCTGAAAGAATTTATTAATTGAATTTCCCTTGGTGTATTTCTTATTTGATTTCAATACTTTATTAAAATCAAGTTTTTCTTTATTTTTAAGGTTTTCCCTCTCAAATTTCTTTAGTTTTTTTATTTTCCTATTGTTTTGATAGTTTTTAAATTGTTTTCCTTTTTTCAAACTATTTTCTAAGACCAATTCTGTTTTATGAAGTGATTTAACTCCTAAATTTTCCTCTTCTTCATCAGAAATCTTACTATGTGATAGGTTAGCTATTCTTTTATTTGTTCTTTTACTAATACCTGTTATGCTAGCTCCTAGTGAATTTTTAGATTCCTTGTTTTTAATGTTCTTCCCATTTTTAATAGTATTGTTTTGAAACTTTAATTTAGTTTTAGAAGTTTTAGATTTAGTCTTATTTCTATTTGTTTTTTTCTTATCATTTAAATTAGAAATATCTTTTTTATTTTGCCCTTTACCTGTATTTATTTTATCTTCAATATTCTCTAATTCATCATAGCTATAGCTTTCATTGTGATTGTCACTTTCAATCTCATTTAATCTTTCATCCATCATAGCTTTGAATGGAGAGTTGTCTATTTCATCTATTTGATTTATTTTGCCTATATTTTCTTCTGTTTTAGGAGATTTTATATCTTTATTGGATTCATAAGTTTCTTTTTTAAATTTATCCTTGTTAGTTTTATTCTTATCAAACCTAGATCTCCTATTAGTTTTAATATCATTTGGGTGCTTACTTTTATCAGATGATTTAGATATTTTTTCACTTTTCCCAATATTAGTAGAATCTTTTATACTTGATATGTTAGAGCCAACTGATAAATCTTCACTATTACTCATCTCATCTTCAAAATTAGATTTGTCAGATTTATTAATAATATTACTTTCACTTTCTTCTGATTTTGAATTGATGTCTTTAGCATCTTTTGAATCCCTATATTGTTTTTTACGAGATTTACTTTTTGTAGTTAAGCTTTCTTTTGGCTTTTTATAATTATTCTTATCTTTGTTTAATCTATAATCAATTAATTGTTCTTTTTGATTTTCTTTTAATTTGGATATATCTATATCCTGAACTTTATTGCTTATATTAGTTGTTGTCCCCTTAGATAGATTTTCTTCTATCAATCCATCCTTACTATTTTTCAATATGATTTTATCTTTAGATTTAAAGCGTTCATTCTTCTCTTTCAATATTTCACCCCCTACTAGTCATCTTCTGATTTTAAAAATAACTCTGTAAAATATTTTTGACCTTTGGAAGTTATTTTAGCTGTAAAAGATATCTTTGATAAGCCATCTTCTCCATAGTATAGATTTTCTTTAACTTCCATAATTTCTAAATCTAAAGACTTCTGAGTTGGCAAGTTATATTCTTCTGTTTTAGCTTTAATTAAAAAACCCGACTCTCTCAAAATACGAAAAAGTCGGTTTCTCCCTATATCTAATCCATTTTGTTTTAGTATCTTTGATAAATTACCTATTAATATGGAATCATCTGAAGCCAATATATTATTTGCAAATTCTACCTTTTCCTCTTGTAGTATAAGTTTCTTTTCTTTTTCATCAATTATATTGTTAGCTACCTGTAATGCTTTAGCCATAAGTTCTTCATTGTTTAAAGACTCTTGTCCACTAATATATCCTCCTGACTTTCTTATAGACGGTAATACTTCTGAGGTTACCCATCTTTTGAATTCTTTTGCCTTAGGTAAATTGCTTGAAAGAATTAAAGAATACATGCCAGATTCATTGATGATATTCATATTTCTAATTTGCCTGCCGTCGTGAATCCCGACATCAGCTTTATCTTCATTGCTAACATGTCTAGATAAGGCATCTCTAGAATTTTTATATCCTAAAGCATCTGAGATATCCTTTGCTACAAACCAAGGATTAAAATTTTTATCTTGTATGATTCTAATTGAACCTAGCTCTTCATGTTCATATATTTTTAAATTTGACATTCTATTCCTCCTTCAGAACTTCTTCTGGTTTAGTTGTCATAATAGAATAAAGTAATGTATCCTTTGGAAATTTATCTACAAAAGGAATAATTACATTTCCATAAAATAAAAGACCCTCTCCTTCATTGGAGTTGGTCACATAAGATAGTTGATGGGGAGATATATTTAATTGTTTTGCTAAAATTTGTCTATCGCCAGCAGCTTGATTTAGCATATATATAAAGTCAGAGTTCTCAAATATATTTTCTATTTCTCTGGATGCCAGTAAATCTTTAATATTCTGTGTTATCCCTGTAGGCATCCCTCCCCATTTACGAAATCTCTTCCATATTTCTACTGAATAAGATGCAGTTTGTTCTTCTTTTAATAATAGGTGAAATTCATCTACATAGTATCTAGTGTTCCTCTTCTCTGCTCTATTTTTTGTCACTCTATTCCAAACTTGGTCTTGAACTATTAACATACCTATCTTTTTTAGCTGGTTTCCCAGCTCTTTGATATCATAACAAACCAATCTATCGTCTACATCTACATTGGTTTTATTATTAAATACATTTAGTGACCCTGTAACATATATTTCTAATGCTGTTGCTAATCTCTTTGCTTCCGGTTCTTCTTGTTCTCTAAGAATATTGTATAAGTCTTCTAATATAGGCATATTTTCAGGTCTAGGGTCTCCTAAGAATTTCCTATATACAAGTCTTACTGATCTATCTATAATAGTTTTTTCTACTGGCTCTAATCCATTTTTACCTCCTACTACCAATTCACATAGTGATAAAACAAAGTCTGACTTTAAAGACAATGGATTTTCATCATCACTATAAGCAAGGTTTAAATCCATAGGGTTAATGTATTGAGTAGATGTAGGAGATATTTTAATAACTTGTCCATTTAGCTTATTTACTAAGGGATAGTACTCAGCCTCTGGATCACAAATTATAATATCATCTTCTGTTATTAAAAAAGCATTGGTTATTTCTCTTTTGGCCGAAAAAGATTTACCTGATCCTGGTGTCCCCAATATCAATCCATTTGGGTTTTTAAGTTTTTTTCTATCTACCATTATCATATTATTCGATAGTGCATTTAAGCCATAATATAGTGACTCTCCAATCATAAATAGCTCCTGAGTTGTAAAAGGTACAAATATTGCAGTTGAACTTGTTGTAAGCCCTCTTGTTATTTTTAGCTTATTTTCTCCCAATGGTAAAGAAGACATAAGAGCTGTCTCCTGCTGATAATCTAATCTTTTAAGGGCACAGTTATATTTTTGAGCAATACCATTAGCTTGAAATATAGTGTTATCTAGCTTTTGTCTCTTTTTAGAAGTATTTACTATAATTATAGTAACTAAAAACATTCTTTCATTTCTATTTTGCAAATCCTCTAATAGTGATTTTGCCTCTCCACCAAATGTAGATAAATCTGATGGAATTATATCCATGTCATAACCTGCTCTAACTGCCTTTTTTTGTTCTTCTATCTTCATTCTATCTAGGTCTGTAATCTTTCTTTTGACATTTTTTATAGCTTCTGTTTGGTCTAATGACTTTATGTGAAAGTTTGCTATAATGTCATTTTCCATATCTAAAAAATCTGCTAACATTCTATCTGTAAGTTCTGGTGCCAATATCTGTAAAAATGAACAAGCTCCATAGGTGTTTCCCATACGGAAAGATTTAGGATCTGCGAAATTAAAGGATATAGGTGCTATTACATCTTTAGTACTCATTCCACTTTTCTTTATAAGGTTCCAATCAAATTTTGACTTTTCATTTGTGCCTTGGTTTAGCATTTGATGTAATAATTCTATACGTTCTTTTCCATCCAATGAAAAGGATTCTACCCCCATTACCTTAAAATTATTTAGTATATCACTTTCTATTCTTTCAAGTCTTGGTTTAGCAAGTTTGATACTATTTGCATCTATTCCAAAGGTTATATACTTTGTTTTTACTAATCCATTGTTTCCCTTTGATAATTGATTTTTTAGCATATCAGAGTATTCTGTTCTTATATCATTAAAATCATCTTCTTGCTCTTGAATGATGATATTATCCATTATCTCATCACCTTTCCCTGTCTGATTTAGAAAGGTTAGTTGAATAGTGATACTGGAATCAAAGTAATTCAAGAAATCACAGTAGTTTTCAAATATTAGAGCCTTATCATCATTTTGTGCCAGTAGATAATTGATATCATAAAATTTAATAGTTTTACTATATCTCTTATCAGAAACCTGCATAATACCATCTGGATAAATCCTTTTGTATGGTATGGTCTGCTGTGTTGTTTCAGGTGCTTTTCCTTTCTTGTTTTTAGACTTGGACTTTTTAGCCATCTTTGTCTTTTTGTATTTTTTATTCTTTTGTTCTTTTAAAGCTTTTTTATTTTTTTCTAGTTTCTTTTTTTGTCTTTTTTGTTGCTGATGCTCTATTTCCATCTGCTCTACTCCTCTCAATTTTGTTTAAATATTCATAGAAATTTTCCGTCTTATAAATTCTCACCTTAGGATTTATAAATTTTTGTCTGATTATATATCTTGCATACTTCTCTAAGGGAATTCCATCTTTTTCAAATATACCTAGAAGAAAAAAAGGCATAGCCACGACAATCATCACCATAAGTGCGAAGTCATTACCTATTGCCTTTCTAGTTAATAAATATAATGGAACTGAAAACAATGCTCCTATAGAAAAGAAAATCAACTGTCTTTTAGTAAGATTAAATATAACTTTTGTTTTAACCTTACTTAAATCTTTAGGAACTGGAACAAATGCCATTAATTATCCTCCTCTTCTATCTCATGTATACATATCTCTTGAGAAAATAAATCATTAAAGCTTTCAAGCTCTTCTTCCATCTCAATTATTCTATCTTGCTGATATATTAACTCATCTATAACCAAGTCTTGTTCTCCAAGTAGATTATTTAAAAATACTTCTTGTTCTTCTATTCTTTTTCTTTGAGTCTTTTGCTTGTATAAAGATATTGATGTGCCTAAAACAGCTATTCCTCCTAGTAGTCCTGGTAATGCTCTTTTAATTTTATTGTTTGTATTTTTCATTTTATTCCCTCTTTCTTTATTTTATTTTAATGTGCATTTAAAATAGACTTTGAAATTGAACCTGTTTTAAACAAGCTAAAACATAGTAGTACTGTATATGTTAAAATCATAGCTATGCTTGCATGAATATTATCAGTAACAACTATTGTTTTTACTAAAACTGAGTATATTCCAACACAGACCATGATAAAGAAACCTTGTATTGCAAGTGCAAATAAGCCTCTAAAATAATTGTTACCAACCTGCCCCCACTCTTTATTGGCCATGGTAGCTAGGGGAATTGCAGCCATACTACTTACCAAATAGATTTCGATCATTCTTCCATATAATATTACTGTAATTACAATAGACAGTGCATCCATGCAAAATCTTACTATTGTAGTTTCCAGACTAATAGCAATTAGTTCCGCTATTCCTAATTCCTCTAGTCCTTCTACCATACTTACAATACTAGAAGTGATATCGATATTTGTATCAGAACTAATTACTCCTGCTGCATTTGACACCATATGCTGACCTACATCAAAGGTAGCCATTACTATATCAAAGGTATTTGTAACTATTGTAATTGCCACAAAAGCCTTAAATACCCATTTGAAAAACATCCATGTATCTATATCATGAAGATTGTTTCTATCTATCAACATTGATATTAGCTCATAGCATAAAACAAAAGTAATAACTAATCCCGCAATAGGGATAATGACGGTTTCTGATAAATTTTTTATCATTGAAAACACATCACTATTCCAACTTTGGGGTGTTCTACCAACTTCAGTGGCTATAGTTCCTACCTTTTCATTTACATCTGAGAACATATTAGTCAAATTTCCTTCTATCATCCCGATTAATAGTTCTTTTATCCAATCAGTAAGTTTATCAAATAAACCTTCCATCTATATTAATTAAAGACTCCTGCTAATAGCGGAATTAGATTTAGGCCGATTAATACTACCCCTCCACCAGCCATTAATTGTTTGATACCTTGTGATTTTGCACCTGGATTGTCATTACCATAACCTTCTAAAAGATTTATAACTCCCCATGCACCAAGTCCTGCTCCTAGAGCTGTTACCAATGTACTTAAAGTTGTAATTGCACTACTGAAAAATGACATAATTATTTCCTCCTATTTTTTATTGTATTTTATCTATATAAAAAGCAGGGAAAAAAGACTATATCTCGAGCTATAGCTTTCTTCTCTGCTTGTAATCATCTATATTTAATTTTATATTTACTTACATTCATGTATTTCTAATTCTTCATTTTTCTTTAATCTTAGTTTTGTATTTAATAGTTTTTCAATATTATAACTATTTTTCTTGTTATAATCTGAAAGATATTTATAGTTTTTATGTTTTGTTATATCGTATTTATCAGAAAGAAAAGGTCTAACTCCTCTTAATTGAAGTATGCATTTCCTTCCATCCATTACTGCTAGTTCATCCTGACTCATTAATTCTTTACCAGTTTTTTGATAATTTGTTCCGTAGGATTTATCTCTTCCTCTATTTTCTGATTGATTATATAGATCTATTGTTTCCTTACCTAATACTTCTGAAATCTCTTTTAAAGTTGTCTTTTCCTTTCCACCTAGAAATAAAGTAGTATCACAGTTGCCTATAATAGTATCTAAATTGTCTCTATAGATAGCCTTCAATTGAGATTGGGCTTGTAATACAATACTTGCTGATATTTCTCTTGATCTTATAGTTGCTATTAATTTTTCAAACTTTGGTATCTGCCCTATATTTGCAAATTCATCTAATAAAAATCTTACATGGACAGGAAGCCTACCACCATATACATCATCAGCTTTATCGCATAATAAGTTGAACAGCTGAGTATACATAATGGCCACTATAAAGTTAAATGTATCATCTGTATCTGAAATTATAATAAATAGAGCAGTCTTTCTATCTCCCAAAGTATCTAATTCCATTTCATCATATTCAGTTAAATCCCTTAGTTCTTTTATATCAAAAGGTGCTAATCTTGCTCCACATGATATTAGGATTGACTTTGCAGTCTTTCCAGCTGCTAATTTATATTTTTTATATTGCCTTACTGCAAAGTGTTCTGGTTTTAACTCTTCTAAGGCTTCAAATTTCAAATCTATAGGATTTTTATATGTTTCATCTTCTTCTCTAGTTTCACTTAAATTTATCATCTCTAAAAGAGTAGAAAAGTTTTGCTCTTCCTTTGGTGCTTCATAATATATGAGTCCGATATAGGCTGTATATAAGAGCTTTTCTGCCTTAACCCAAAAGTCTTCACTAGCTTTTTCTCCATCTACTTTTGTATTGGCTATTATAGTATTTACTAGTTTTAAAATATCTTTTTCACCTCTAATATATTCAAAAGGATTATAATGCATTGATTTTGAAAAGTTTATTGTATTTAAAACTTTTATATTATAAGACTCATGAACTATTTTTCCTTCCTTATCCTTTACATACTTTGGATTCCCCTTTCTATCTTTAATTAATTTACCATCCTTAGTATATTTTCTTTTTGGTATCCCTTTGGAAAGAAGCTTTCCACATTCTCCAAGTATTGTTCCCTTTGGATCTGTAACTACATAAGATGAATGCATCTGCATTAAATTAGGTTTTACAAAAAACCTAGTCTTACCAGATCCTGAACCACCAACTACTAGTATATTTTTATTTCTAGAATGTTTAGGATTTTTAGGTCTACTATTCATCATCAAGCTTTCTGACTGAGTTAATACCACATTGTCCTCAAAGTTCTTATCTATATAGGGTTTTATATCCTTTCTTGTTCCCCATCTTGCTGAGCCATATTCAACACCTTTCCTATACTTCTTTGCATTTTTGCCTTTAGAATATACTATTCCATAAATTATTATGGAAATTGAAAAACCATCTATTAAATCTATCCCATTAAAACTTGGAAGTGGATTTTCAAATAAGTGGTTTAAATATTGAAGCATCTTAAAAATTTTTATAAAAAAATTATCTCCTGGTATTCTTCCATAGAGATATATGAGCTTATTTCCTAAATAAGCAATTGCAATATATGGTATTAATTTCTTTCTATCTATATTATCTAGAAAATCTTTTAAATCATTTAATAATATAATCATAAGCTTTTCTCCTGATGCTTGTTTCTTGTTTTATCAGTATTAATCTTTTTAGCCATCTGGGCTAATTTCTTAAGTGCTTGTCTTAGACTTGGTCTTTTTTCTATATTCATTTCTTTACCTAAAAACTCTTTAAATGCTTGATCTAATATATCTGTATCCTTTCCTTTAAAAAATACAGCATATGTTGGTGGATCTGTTCCTTCATCTTTTTTCAAAGCATATTCTACCTTATATTTCTTAGCAATTCTCTCAAATCCTTTTATGTTATTTTCGTTTATTTCTATGCTCTTTAATCCATCATATTTTTCTGATAGTTTCTTTAATGTTGTCTTATTCTTTTTAAGGGGCTTTGATCCCTTTAATTTTTGTTTTTCTCTTTCTTTAAGATAACTATCTAACATAATTTTTAATACTGACATAGACATCTTAGTAGACTTAGTCGTTAATGCTATTGATTTTTCTGTTACTTCTTCTTGCACAATATCCCTCCTCAGCTTTTATTTGTATCTCAGTCCCTTCCATAGAGATTATAGTTTGCTTTACTTCTATAAAATTGTTCTTTTGTAAATACAGCATTATATATTGTGGTAAGCAGATAGTTTTTAATGTTTTTTATATCACTTGGATTGTCATGTAGAGAATCGATTATATATTCTATATGGCTTGAATTTATCTTTAGAAACTGACTTCTAACAATTTCAACTGATTTAGGATATCCATTGATATTAACTGTTCCCTTTTCTTGAATACATACATCTACCATCAGATCTAATAAATTATCAATGTCACTTATTAGTACATTTCTATATAGTCTGTAATGTTCATATTCTATATTTTTCTTTATTATATCTCTATATTCCTTTTCCTTTTCTATTGGACTATTAGGTTTGCTATCTATCCCATCCTCTCTTTTTTGATTGATATGATAGTAATCTACTGAAGAAGTCTTTGAAGAATTATTTGTTGTATTCTTTGTATTTGTCTCTCCTTTCAAAGTGACAGGCCTGTCTTCATTAAGTGAGAGGGTCTCTCTTTTTAAAGTAGGGTCTCCCTCTTTGTGAAGTGACAGGGTATCTCTTTCAAAAGTGATAGTAGAAAGCACTTCTGCATTTAACCTTAAATATAGGACATTGTTTAAAACTGTACTTCCTATTTTTATGGTACGAAATTCTCTTTCTATAACTCCAAGTTTCTCTAAAAATACTACTGCATTAGTTGCTTCTCTCTTACTCATTCCAAATTGATCTGCTATTTGCTGATAACTTCTTTGAAGTAAATCATCTCTAAACTTCTTTTTAAATCCTATCAATTGACCTGATTGTTCATCTCTTAATTCAGTTGGCCTGTACCAATATACTACATCCGATAGTATTATGATGGCATTTAAATAAGGTTTCTTATTGTCCCTTACTATTGTCTTATACCAAGTTGTTGGTATTATATTACCACTAAAATACATTTGACCTACTTGATCTACAACTTCATTTCCTGAACTATATATATTGCTCAACTGAATCACCTCCTTGATTTTGAGCATAAAAAAACAGATGAATTTTTTATTTTCATCTGGTCTTTTTTATTTAGATATAAAATTATAATCATTTTCTTTTATTACGTATAATATGAAAAATCTTCAACTAATATATTATAATATATTAGTTGAAGATTTAGTATTTTTCAGTTTTACTTAACTATCTTTTACAATAAATTAAGAACAATCTAAATAACTATAAAAAAATATAAATTATGAGACGCATTCCATTCTAGTAATACCAATGGATCAATCTTCTTTCTTAAGTTTGCCATAATTACACTTGTGACAACCTTGATTACATAAATTATTTAATGACTCCTATAATCTATATACTGTGAATTCTATTTATTGTTTTGGAAAATATACTTGAGACATTATTTTTATGTCAGGTTTTTCTGCATTTTCTACTTGAACATCTAATATAGATCTCATTAATGCCATACAAAACTTCGCCCCCATCTCTTCAGATATTATATCTTTCAAGTATATTTTTTTATCACTATATTCTTCTGGAAGGTTAATAGATAAATATGTCATTTTTTTCTTTTTTTCTTCCCATAGTCTATATTTAATTGTTCCTTTACCATCTATTTTCGCCTTAATACTTTTATTTAAGAACTTATCAATTTGACCTACTCTATCCCATGTAGCTAAATTTTTATTTATATACATATCATCCCATTTATCGAAAATAGGAAAATGAGATGACAAATTTCTTATAAAACTAAATAAATCATCAGCAATTAACCCTTCAAAATAAGGTCGACCACCTTTCTTCATAAAACTTATATATTCTTTAATAGGTTCATAACTCAGCAATTCTTTATATATTGAAAATGCTTCTCTTAATTTATAAAACCTTATTCTAGCTTCTTGATTCATAAAATCTTCATTTACTATTTCTTCATATAAATCATAGAATCTATTGTAAAATAAAGATAATACTACTTTTTCTTTTTCAGTCGGTTTTAATTTTTCTATTTGAATCCCTCCATAATATTTAAAATTATTCATTTAATATAAACGTATGAGGTAATCAAAGTTCCACGTTACGATAACCACCAATAGTACCAATTGATCCATAATTACCCGGATTACCATAATTGCCTATATTGCCATAATTACCATAATTACCATAATTGATTGATTTGTAAGGTGAACTTAAATTATACATTAAACGGTTTTTATGAACAATTTCACCTAAATAACGACCTGACATATCAATAAATATTTCTTCGTTTGGTAGAAAATGCCCAATATTTTTACCAGTCGGGGCATGTAATTGTCCATTTACAAAGTTTGCTATATGTTTTCCCCTGCTATTAAATAAAAACTCCATTTTTGAAAGCCTCCTTTTAATTTAAATATTATTTATTTTTATTATATAAATATAATTATATCATTATTTATTAGCCTTAGTAATATCTTGCAAGTCCTCGATAAGAATATATTCAAAGACTTGATTTTTCCATAATAGAAAAACCCTTATTCTAGACAATGATACACGAACAGTGTAATCATTTAAGTTATTTGTTATTTTATCTCCTTGTATCTCCACACTCTAGGTTAACAACCACTGAAACATTGAAATACTTTTTCAGCTCTTTTTTCTTGAAATCATGCTCATCTTTTGTGAACACGAAATGGTCGTAAAAGTGCTTGAATCTCAGGATTTCTATATAGTTTGCTTTTGTATCAACGCAATGCACTCCACATGCACAGAATGGGCAAACATATCTACTGGTTGTATTTCCTTTGTTTTATATCCACGCTCATCTAAATACTTCAAATCTCTTGCGAGCGTTGATGGGTTACATGAGACATATACGATTCTTTTTGGATTCATATCTACTATTGTATCCAATACCCTTTCATCACAGCCTTTTCTTGGAGGGTCCACTACTATTACATCCGCTCTTATTCCTTCTTTATAAAGTTTTGGGAATACTTCTTCTGCTTTTCCTGCAAAAAACTCTGTATTATTTATGTTGTTTATTTTAGCATTTAATCTAGCATCTTCTATTGCAGTTTTTACTACTTCTATTCCATATACCTTTTTGGCTGTTCTTGCTAAAAATAGAGATATACTTCCTATTCCACAATATAAGTCAAATACTGTTTCATCTTCCTTTAAATCTGCATATTCAAGAGCTTTATTGTATAGTTTTTCTGTTTGAATTGGATTTACTTGAAAAAATGATAATGGTGAAATATTAAATTTTATATCCTCTATATAATCAACTATTTTATCTTCTCCCCATAATGTAATTATTTCCTGACCTAATATTACATTGGACTTTCTAGTATTGATATTTTGTATTATGCTTTTAACTCCTTCTATATTTTCTAATATAGAATTTATTAGTTCTTCTTTGTGAGGTAATCTTTTGCCATTTGTTATTATTACTATCATTAAATCACCAGTTTTAAATGATGTCTTTGTTAATATATGTCTTATTATACCTGTGCCATTTTTTTCATCATAAGGCTCTACTTTATATTTATTTATATATTCTCTAATAACTTTTATTACCTTGTCAGTGATTGGATGTTGAATTATACATTTATTTGTATCAACTATTTCATGTGTTCCCCTTTTATAGAAACCTATCTTCACAGAATTATTCCTTGCTTGTATTGGAAATTGTGCTTTATTTCTATATCTAAATGGTTGATCCATTCCTATTGTTTCATGTATCTTGATTCCATCTAGTTTTGCTATTCTTTTGATATCATCTATTACCTTTTTTCTTTTTATATCTAATTGAGCATGATAATCTATCTTTTGAATTTGACAACCTCCACAATCATCTACTACATGACATGGAGCATCTATTCTCCAGTCCGAAGGGTTTTTAATTTCTACAAATTCGCCTACTGCATAATTCTTTTTTGCTGTAGTTATTTTTATATCACCTACATCTCCTGGAATAGCATCATTTACAAACACTGCAAAATTATCAATTTTTGCTACTCCTTGACCTCTATGATTTAAATCTATTATTTCTGATTCATATATATTATTTTCTTTTACTTTAGATTTCAATTTTACCCTCCTATAAATACTTATTAATACCTATTATATACTTTAAACTTGAAAATTAAAAGAAAATAAGGTCTGCATATGCAGACCTTATCTGTTAGAAATTTCTTTAGAATTTGTATTACCAACCTTTTTACTAAGCCAATCCTTACCTTCAACCATTTTTGTAACCATCATAGATGCAACAGCATCCCCTGATGCATTTATCATTGTTGCAGGTGGATCTACAAGAAAACCGATTGTTGCAACGATAGGAAAAGCTTCAGGTGGAAATCCATAAATTGTCACTATTAACATTTCTCCAATTAATCCACCACCTGGAACCCCGGACATTACAACCCCACCTAATATTGCAATTAAAACGGCTGTAATATATGTTCCTATACCTGAAAAATCCTGGCCAAATATTCCAAATAAAAATGATATCTTAAGTATTGATGATAGTGCAGTACCGTCCATATGCATGGTAGCTCCAATAGGTAGTACTATCTCTCTTATATCTTTTGGTACTTTCATTTTTTCTGTTGCAATTAAATTTACTGGTAAGGTTGCAATTGAGCTTCCTGTTGCAAGAGATGTAACTGCTGGGGTTAAAATATTCTTAAAGAAAATTTTAGTTCCATCTTTGCCGCCTGCCCAGTAAGAATATGCAGCAAATGCTACAAAGAAATATATTATACACAGCGGATAGTATATTGCCATTGATCTAAGATATGCTCCTAATAATTGTGGACCATATTCAGCAATTAATGCTGCAAAATATGCTCCAAGTCCAATTGGTGCATAAAGCATAATTACACTAATCATTTTCATCATTACCTTATTTAGCATATCAAGTGCTTTAGCTATTTTATTGTCTTCTCCACCTACTACACTTACACAAAATCCAAATAATATTGAAAATAATATTAGTGGTAACATGTTAGATTTAGATAAAAGCAATGAAAAGTCACTTACAGTTAATGCATTAACTATAGCATCTCCTATACTTATCTTTTCTAATTCAGCAACTTCCATAACAATATTTACACCCTCTGCAGGTGGAAATGCTTTAACAACCATTATTATAATTACAGCTGCAATAGCTCCTGTTATAATAAAAGTAAAAAACATACTACCTAATATCTTTCCTAATCTTTTCATATTCATCATACTTCCTACAGCACTACTGATACTTAAAAATACCAAAGGAACTATAGCAGTAAACATCATATTAATGAATAAATCACCTAAGGGTGAAAGAACCATTGCCTTTTCACCAAAAACTAAACCAATAATAGAACCTATAATAATACCAGCTAATAAAATTAGTGGAAACCGATATGCTTTCCATAAAGAACTTTTATTTGTATTTTCCATTTTTTAATCCTCCATAACATTTAAATTGTTTTTCTTAACCAATATATTTATACTAATAACTCAAATCTTCATCTAAAACAATTCCTTCACATACAATATTTGTTGGACCAGTAAGAAAAATTTCTTCATACTTTTCATTATTTTCTTTGATATTAATATCAAGAATTCCACCTGGCATGTTTATTCTAACTTCATCACCTTTGATGATTCCTTTTTTTATCAAGGTAAAGCCTATAGAGCCAGCACCAGTTCCACATGCTAATGTGAAATCTTCAACTCCTCTTTCAAAAGTTTTTGCATGTATCTCTTGCTTATCATCAATGAAATAAAGGTTAACATTTGCTCCCTTACTGAGCATTTTATGTTTTCTTAATCCTTTAGCAATATCATATAATTTCTTTTCATCTAATGTATGTAACTTTGAAAATTCAACTATCAAATGCGGTAGACCTGGATTTCCAAGTTCAACATAAGAGCAGTTATGTTTAGTCCCATCATATTCTAGAGGAAAATCAATTTCAAAAACAGTCGGTTTGTTCAATTTAACCTTGTATCTTCTTTCATCAATTCTAGTTCCTTCAATTAGTCCAGATATAGTTTCAACTATCTGTTTTTTTCCACTTAGTCCTTTTTCAAATCCATATCTACAAATACATCTTGCACCATTTCCACACATTTCTCCCTTACTTCCATCAGAATTAAAAAAATGCATTTTATATGCAGCTTCACTTTTTGTACTATCTAGAAACATAATTCCATCTGCTCCAATTGATAACCTTCTTGAGCATAAAGATTTGGCAATTGTTGAAAATTTTTCTTCTGGGATTTTTTGAATCATATTATTAATTATTATAAAATCATTCCCGGCGCCATGCATTTTTGTGAACTTCATCATATTCCCTCCTTAAAATTATATTTAATTGCTTTAAAAAAATATACCTCCTAATCATTATGATTAAATGGGTTCTATAATATATAGTGTTGGTGAATAAAAACTAACACTATTTTTTTGCATAA
>NZ_JBQCYD010000024.1:0-34151 GCF_052088025.1 Senegalia sp. (in: firmicutes)
TGTAAATAAACGTAGTAAATATGCGAGTTGTAGAGTTCTGCAACGAGCTATATAAATATAGCTAAGGAGGAATGTAAAAAATGGATTACAATAAACTATATATTGATGGCAAGTGGGTTAAACCAAATAGTAGTAAAACTATAGAAGTAGAAAATCCTGCAAACAAAGAAATAATTGCAAAAATTCCTGCTTCAAATAAGGAAGATGTGGAGTCAGCTGTAAATGCTGCAAAGCTAGCATTTGAAAGCTGGCAATATGAAGATTTAAGTAAAAGAGTTGAATTAGTTCAAAAGTTAAAAGATGAGATAGAAAATAGAAAAGATGACATGGTTAAAATTATAATGGATGAATTAGGTAGGAGTAAAGCCTTTGCACTTGATCCTCAAGTTCAGCCATATATTGATGCTATGGAAGATTTCATAGACATAGTTAATAACTATGAATTTGAAGTTGAAAAAGATGGATATAAGGTTAGAAAAGAACCATTTGGTGTAGTTGCAGCAATTACTCCATGGAACTACCCACTAGGACAGATTATTAAAAAAATCATTCCTGCTCTTTTAGTAGGAAATACAATAGTATTAAAACCTAGTCAAAAAACACCTCTAGTAGCTTATATCTTAGCTGAGTGTTTTGACAAAGTTGGATTTCCAAAAGGAGTATTTAATTTAGTAACTGGAGCAGGTTCTGAAGTTGGAGATATGCTTACAAAACATAAAGATGTAGATGCAGTATCATTTACTGGTTCAGTTGAAGGTGGAAAGGCTGTTGGTGAAGCTGCTATTAATGGAATTAAAAAAGTTACCTTAGAACTTGGTGGTAAATCTCCTGCCATACTTCTAAAAGGTGGAGATTATGAACTCGGTATCAAGAAGACATTAAACACTGTATATAACAATACTGGACAAACTTGTAGTGCCTTTACAAGATTGCTTATTCCAAAAGATGAAAAAGAAGAAATCGAAAAGTTAGTTGTAGATATGAGTAAAAAATATAAATTCGGAGATCCATATAGTGAAGACAAGATAGTTGGTCCCCTTGTAAGTCAAAAACAATTTGATAAGGTGAAAAAATATGTTGAAAAAGGAATTGATGAAGGCGCAAATATAATCTATGGTGAAGTGCCAACAGATGATAGCAAAGGCTATTATGTAGGTCCTGTTGTATTTAGTGATGTGAAAAATGACATGGCTATTGCAAGTGATGAAATTTTTGGACCAGTACTTTCAATTATAACTTATAAGGATGAGGAAGATGCTATTAAAATAGCAAATGATACTACATTTGGACTAGCTGGTGCAGTATTTGGACCAGAAGAAAAAGCTCACAAAATAGCAAATAGAATTAAAGCAGGTACCATTACTGTAAATGAAGGAAACAGATCTCACAAGGCTCCATTTGGTGGATATAAACATTCAGGAATTGGACGTGAAGGTGGAGTTGCAGGATTTGAAGCCTTCCTACAAGAAAAGGCTATATTTAGTTAATAAATTTAAAGGATTTGGCAAAAGCCAAATCCTTTTTTAATATTTATCCTAGCATTTGTCTACATTCATCTGCGCAAGATCTGCATATTTCAGCACATTTTTTACAATGATCTGTAGTCATTTTTTCACATTCTACTGCACATGCATCACAAATCTCAGCACATTCTTTACAAATATGAGCAGCATGATCGCTTCCACGTGCCATGAAACCTATTGCCGTTTCACAAATATCTATACAATCTCTTAATATCTTCATACAAGATACCATCTTTTTTACATCTTCTTCATTCATGCAAAGTGTCAGACATTCTTCACAAGCCCTTAAACATTTTACACATTCGTCAATACATTTTTGCATGTTATCATTTCCTAAATTACCTACTATAGCCACTTAAACAACTCCTATCTTTATTTATTACAATAATATTATTACCAAATCATTTTAAATTATGAGATTGTTTTTTAATTAATATTATTCCAAGTATAAGAGTTACTGCTTCTGCCACTACAATACTTAACCATACTCCATCCATTTGAAAGAAATAAGATAATGTAAATAGAGAAAAAAGTAATACTACAACTCCACGAGATAATGTAATCATAGTAGAATAATTAGAAAGTTCTATTGATTGAAAATAAGTGCTTATTACTATATTTACTCCCATTGCTATAAATGATATGAAATATATTCTTATTCCTCTTGTACTTATAGCAATTAGTTCAAAGCTTGCATCTGTAAATAGGGATATTAGTTCTTTAGAAAAAATAGTTCCAACTATAAAGAAAGATGATCCAAATATAAGGGCTGAAACTATACCATATTTCCTTATTTTTTCTACACGGATTTTAAGCCCCGCTCCATGATTTATACTTATAAGGGGTTGAATCCCTTGTGCAAGTCCTGTAAACATATATGCACATATAAGTGCTATATTTGCTATTATTCCATAGGCTGAAACTCCTATCTCACCTAATAAATTTAATATTACTAAATTAAATGAAACTATTACTATTCCAGATGAAATTTCTATTATAAAGCTTGGTAAACCATTTGTAAATATTCTTTTAAATAACGAAAAATCAAATTTCATTTTAACTAATTTAAGGTTTGCATCTCCTCTTATAAAGTGACTAGCAAGTATAATTATGCTGACAAAGGCACTCATAACCGTTGCACTTGCAGCACCTTTCATGCCCCACTCAAATACTACTATAAAGAGCCAATCAAAAAATATATTAGTAATTCCACCCATAATAGTTGCCATCATTGCAAGCTGTGGCGCCCTATCATTTCTGACAAGTGGAGTTAAGCCATATACAAATAAAAAGCTAAAGGAAAACATAAGTACTGGTCTTAAATAATCTGTAACAAGTTCTATATTGGTACTTTCTGCACCTAATACACATGAAATTTCTTCTAAAAATAAAGTCCCAAATAATGAATATATAATTCCAAATAAAGATATAAAGGCAATAGATAAGGTGAAAATATTATTTACCTTTTCATAGTCTTTTTTACCCATAACTACAGATATAGCAGTAGCACCTCCTACACCAAACAAGAGAGCTGTTGCAAAAAGTATATTAAATACAGGTATGGCAATATTAAGGGCTGCAAGTCCACGAGGACCTATCCATCTTCCTATAAAAACCGTATCAGCTAAGATATATAGTGAGTTCATTATCATTCCTGCTATTGCAGCTGAAACATATTTAAAAAATAATGTTTTTATATCATCCTTTAATAAATCGCTAGAGCTTTTCATCTTTTTCATCTCCTAAACTACAATAAAATACCCCCCATTTAATATGAGAGGATTTTGCTTTATTTTATACCTTCATTTTTATATAATATCTCAGCAAAAATTTCAACTAATTCATTATCATAATGACTTCCTGCATGTTTCTTTATCTCTCCTAAAGCTTGACTAGGGGTCATTCCTTTTCTATATGGCCTATCTGATGTCATAGCATCATAGGAGTCTGCTATAGCTATTATACGAGCTTCTAAGCATATCTCATCTGCCTTTAGCCCACTTGGATAACCTGATCCATCAACTTTTTCATGATGCTCATTTATTACCTTTGATAAATTTTTAAAATATGTTTTTTCAACTAATTTAGCACCATAGCCTGGATGCTTTTTAATTTCATCAAATTCTTCCCTTGTAAGTGATGATGGTTTCTTAAGTATATCATCTGGTATATTCACCTTTCCTATATCATGAAAAAGTGATGCAAAAGCTATTCTTTCAATCATGTCATTTGAGAGCTTCAATTTATTAGCTATTTCAATAGAATACTTTTGTACTCTTTCTCCATGATTGTGAGTATACATATCCTTTTCTTGACTCTTTTTAGATATTTCATTTAATTCTTTTAATGTATTACTTATAAAATGAAATATTGGTTTAGTTGTTACATAAAGTAATTTTATATCTTCTAATGCTTTTAATTTTACTGTTTCTTTTAATTCATCAACATAAAAATATTCATTTTTTTTAAGTTCCTTTTCTACATCATCTATCGTAAATACAACCTCACCTTCTAATATGTAAAAGAACTCCATTAATTCACCTTGACCTGGTTCTATAAAAAAGTATTCATCTGCCTTTATATTTTGAATCATTATTTCTGTTCCATCCCCACGTGCTATAAGACTAAGATTAGCATCATCTTGTATAAATTGTTCTATAAAAGTTTCATTATTTCCTATATATAAACCTTCCATCATTTTCCTCCTATAATAGATGTTTTCTCTATTATAACATACTTTATATAACAATAAATCAATAATCCTATATATAGGATTATTGATTTATTGTTATATCTATTACCATGTAGGTACTATTAATGGATCAATCCATACTTCTCTTCCGCCTATGATATATAAATCATATTCACATTTTACAACTACGCCTAATTTTGCAGCTCTTTTAATCATAGCCTTAGCTTCTTTGTCTGTTACTTTAACTAATGTATCTATGATTTTGTCTATGTGTCTTTCACTCATACCTGGTAAATCAGCTAAAAACTGTGCTGTTTTAACCTTACGAGCTATTGATTCATTAGTTCTTGCTACATCTTCCTTTACCTGTTCTACTACATCTTCATAATCATCATCGTAGTTATCATCAGCTAAAGCAACCATAGGTACTATAGCCATAACAAATGCTAGTATAAGTAATATAGATATCAGTTTTCTTTTCTTCATGTTTTCACCTCCTTTTTGCCTATAGTAATACTTCTACATAAGTTTCCAAACTCCTTCATAAATCTTCTAAATTCCAAATATTTTTTTGAATTTGTTATTATCATGACAATTATCGCATTTAGGATTTTTTATGCCTTTTTTTCATTATTTCTAATAATTTTTCTTTATTGTTTAATTTTTCATCTTCCATAACCATTTCAAATAGCTCTTTTAATATTCTCCCTATCTCTTTGCCTTGTGGAATGCCTAGATCTATCAAATCCTTGCCATCTATAGCTAGGTCCTTTATACTCATAGGATCTTTTCTATTTAATATTTCCCTTATTCTAATTTCTAATTTATCAATATCATTTGTATTCACATTTTCATTGGTACAAATTTTATCAGCTCTCATTAAATCTAAGAGCATATATATCTCTTTTCTACCTACCCTATTTATTACTCTTTTAAGTCCCTTATCACTAAATTCATTATGCCCTATCATATGCTCTTTTACTAAAGTAGATACTGTATTTATTAGCTTTTTAGGTGAGTTTAATCTCTTTAATATGATTTTTGCAAGTTCAGATCCTTTTTTATGATGATTATAAAAATGTCCAATTCCTTGATCATCAACTGTAAATGTATTTGGTTTTGATATATCATGAAAAAATGCTGCAAGCCTATTTTCTATTATTTTAGGAGACTTATCCACAACACAAAGCATATGACTAAATACATCCTTATCATGATGTGGATTATATTGATTAAAATCCACACTTTCAACAATTTCAGGAACTATATAATCTATTAATCCAGTATTAACTAATAGTCTAATCCCAATTGAGGGAATATCAGATAAAAGTATTTTGAAAAACTCATCTCTTATTCTCTCTTTAGATATATTTTGAAGTTTTTCTTTTAAATCTATTATAGCTTCATATGTATTTTCTTCTATATCAAAATTTAGCTGGCTGCTAAATCTAATTGCTCTAAGTATCCTAAGTGCATCTTCAGAAAACCTTTCATTAGGACTTCCTACAGTTTTAATTAGACCAAAATTTATATCATTCTTACCTTCAAAAGGATCTATAAGTCCTATTTTAGGATGATAGCTAATAGCATTTATGGTGAAATCTCGTCTAGCTAAATCTTCAAGTATATCTTTTTTAAACTCTATGACTTGTGGTCTTCTACTATCCTTATATTCTGATTCTGCTCTAAATGTAGTTATTTCTATATGCATGGAATTTTTTATTACTATTATTGTACCAAATTTCTTTCCTATATCTATAGTCTTTTCTTCTTTAAAAATATTTAGTATCTGACAAGGTAGTGCTGAAGTGGTCACATCCCAGTCATTTGGAATTCTATTCATGAGAGAGTCACGAACACATCCTCCCACAATATAGGCTTCAAATCCCACTTTATTTAGTTTATCTAATATGTATAATACTGTTTTAGGCATTTTTATATTTAGCATTTTTTTCACCTCACCTTCATTATACAATATATTTTACATAAAAAAATTAAAAGACAGGGTTCAATTAAAAATTAATCCCCATCTTTTAAATATATTATTAATTATAATCTTATAATTCTTCCCAATTAGCAGGATATACTATATAGATGAATTTAGCATGGTCAGGACAACTAAATTTTATTGGAGTATCTTTAGGGATTAAAATTATATCACCTTGCTCACCCACGATTTTTCTACCATCAATAATTATCTCTAAAGTTCCTTCCATGATATAGTCTATTTCATCATATTTAAGTGTCCAATCAAATACAGTTTCTTCCATCTCCATTACACCACAGCCAAGCCTTGGACTTTCTTCAAGTGTAAAGACATCCTTTAAATAAACCTTATCACCAGGTTTTCCTGTATCAAATTTTTCTAGTTTTACTTTGTTAGTTTTTACAACTGCTACTCCACTTTCATCTACTTCTTTTAAATTGTTTTTTGTTTCATCAAAATATTTCATTATAACTTTCTTAACTATCTCTTCTACATTCTTCTCGTTAATACTCATTATTTATTGCTCCTTTATTTATGGTTTCATCAGGTTTATCTTTTGCCATAGTTTTATTGACAATCAATAAAGCTACTAGTACTGCTGTAATACCTCCTGCAAGTTTTCCTACTACCATAGGGAATATCATATCTTGTGCCACTCCGGCTGTAAATCCTAAATGATCTCCAAATACAAAGGAGGCACTTACTGCAAATGCAACATTTATTATTTTTCCTCTATTATCCATATCTTTCATTAAGCCAAACATAGGTATATTATTTGCAAGTGTAGCTACCATACCTGCTGCTGCAACATCATTCATACCTAATAGTTTACCTACTTTAAGTAAAGGCTTTTTAAATACTTTTGTTATAACATAAACCATTGGGAATGCTCCTGCAAGTACTATTGCAATAGATCCTACAATTTCTATTCCATCCCAAATTGGTGCCATACCTGGAATTATAACAAGTCCTGTAAGAGTTTCTATGATTATTGATGCAAGTCCTATTGTTATGACTATTACAACTCCTCTTCCAAATACAGTAAATCCTTTTATCATCTTATTTGGCATCTTCCATAAGCCTAGTGAAATTAGTGCTGCAACTATTATTATTGGTACTAGGTTGCTTATTATCATTCCTACACTAAATCCTGCTACAAGTCCTCCTACAAATGCTCCTATAGGAATTGTAATTATACCTGCTAATATTCCAGTTGCCAAAAACTTATGATCTTCTTTTTTAATTATTCCAAGTGCTACAGGTATAGTAAATACTATAGTAGGTCCCATCATTGCTCCAAGAATAAGTCCTGCAAAAAGTCCTGCTTCTGGAGTTTGAGCCATTTCTATTGCTAATGGATACCCGCCCATGTCATTTGCTAGAAGCGTTGTTGCAAACATAGCTGGATCTGCTCCTAATGCTGAATATATTGGTGATACTATAGGTGTAAGTATTTTTGCAAGAACTGGAGCAAGTGATATAACCCCTACCATTGCAACAGCAAGCGAACCCATTGCCATTATACCTTCTTCAAATTGCTCACCTAATCCAAACTTATTTCCTATGATTTTATCTATAGCTCCTAAAACCATGAAAATTACCATTATATACAAAATAATATCATTAATACTCATATATTTTACCCCCTTTATTTAATAAGGCTTTATTTTTATTCATTTGTTGAATTGCTCTTTGGTAAGATAACTTCAACTTCATTATGTGGTCTTGGTATAACATGTACAGAAATTAATTGTCCTACTCTTTCAGCCGCAGCTGCTCCTGCATCTGTAGCTGCCTTTATTGCACCTACATCTCCTCTAACCATAACAGTAACTAAACCTCCACCAACTTGTTCCTTTCCTACAAGTGTTACATTTGCTGCCTTTACCATTGCATCTGCTGCTTCTATTGCTCCTACTAATCCTTTTGTCTCTATCATTCCTAATGCGCTTTGATTTGCCATTTAAAATCACTCCTTCTTATTTTTTGTTTAATTTATTTAAAACTAAATTACATACTTTTTCTACTTTTTCTTCATCTGATATATTAAAATCTTTTTTTAATATATCTTTTATATTTGATATAGTTTCTTGCGTGCTTGATGAATTATCTTCTCTTTTATCATCATTTTTCATCTCACCATATACAATATCAATCTTACTTCTTCTTATTTCATCTTTAGCTCCTGGAGTAAGAATCATATTATCTTGCATACATATTTGACTCTCATCTTTTGAAATAAATTCCTTATAATTATTTTTGGTAAGTAATATCTTTTTCACATTGTCACCCCTATCCTTATAACAATTTTTCAAATACTTCTTTCCTAGGAGATGGTATAACAACTTTATTTATAAGCATTCCATTTTCTTTGCCTATATTTGAACCAGCTTCTATGGCTTCACTTACTGCACTCATATCTCCACTTAATGTTACAAAAGATTTACCTCCTATTGCAAAACCCAGTCTTATTTCTATTAAATTTACTTGCGCAGCCTTAGCTGCTGCATCTGCTGCTACAATAGAAGTAGCTATACTGAAAAACTCCATTGCTCCTATAGCATTTAATTCGCCTATTTCTGTAGCTCCATTTATTGCATTTATAAGCTGTGGATGTACACTTGGTAATATTAAATCATCTACAATATATTCTCTACCTATCTCTTTTCCTGCTTGAATTGCTGATTTAACTGAACCTACATCACCTGCGATAAGTACTATATACTTACCAGGACATATAGAATTTGATAATAATAGTTCTACTTCAGCAGCCTTTAACATAGTATCTGCACTTTCAATTCCCTTTACTATACTACTGTATTCTAGAAGCCCTATAGTTCTTATCATACAATCACCTCATTATCTTCTGTTTCAACAACTATTTTTTCTTTAATATCTATTACCCTTCCATCTATAGATGAATGAATGTTTGCTCCCATTTCATCTATCTCAACCTTAGCAATCAATTGTCCTTTTGTAACTTTATCTCCTATAGTAACTATCGGATTTGCAGGTTTACCTATATGCTGCCTTAGAGGAATGGATACTTTTTCTGTCTTTATTTCCTTTAACTCGTCTATTTCTTGATCTGAATATTTCATTATATCAAGTCTAGCCATAAGCCTTGTAGTAGGAATTTTCCTATATTCAATCATTTCTCTACTCTGGGTATCTTTACTTCCTTTTTCAGCTCTGATACCTTTTTTTGCAAGCTCTCCTTTTACAAATACATTTACTAACCTCGGAGATAGTCCCATAGGGCAAGAATATAATTCACATATCCCGCATTCACAACATATAAGTGCTTCTTTCATGATTTCTTCATCTTGTTCAGCCATTCCTACATTCCTCATGACCCTATGTGGTCTCAATTTATGACCTAATAAATATCTATGGCATAAATCTGTACAATATCTACATTGAATACAAGCTGACCTAGTTTCATTTATTATAGTTTGAAGGGGTTTTCTTTTTCTCCTAACAATATAATGATCCTTTGGTAAAACTATGAGTGATCCATCTGTCTTTTTTATATGTGTATCAATTGCCTCTTCATCATCTATTATAGTACCCATCATAGGTCCACCTATGATTACAGCATAATCACCAATACTTGTACCACCTGCTTGATCAATACATTCTTTTATTGAAATTCCTACTGGAACTTTGATCATGCAAGGTTCATTTACTTCTCCTACTACAGTGATGTATTTTTCTATTACTGGCTTATCAAATGTAGCATTATATACATTAATCACAGTTCCTACATTTGATACAACTGCTCCTACATCTAATGGTATGCCTGCTTCTGGTATAGAACGACCTGTTACTTCATATACAGTCATCTGTTCATCACCTGCAGGATAATAGTTCTTTAGATAAAATAATTCTACTTTTGAATCAAGCTTTTTTATCATATCCTTTAAAATTTTAATTTCCTTGTGATATTTTTCCTTTATAGCAATAACAAGATGTTTTGCCTCTAAAATCTTTCCTATTTCTTCAATTCCCTTTATCATTTCTTCAGATTTAATACTTAAAAGATATTTATCTGTGTTTAATAAGGGTTCACATTCAGCTGCATTTATTATAAAATATTCTACCTTAGCATTTAATTTAATGTGTGTAGGAAAACCTGCTCCACCTGCTCCTACAACTCCAGCTTCATATGCCTTTTGTAATAAATCCATATCTTAAACACCTCTTTTCCTAATCATCTGCTATATCAACTTCATCAATAATTCCAACTATAGTTGCATCTATTGGTACTCCTTCTTTATCTAGAGCTCGTCTAGCAGAACTTCCTTTTACTACAAGTACCTTATCTCCTATTCCAGCCCCTATTATATCTGTTGCAACTAAGGTTGCGAGGTCTTTTTTACTATATTCATCTAGTGGTTTAACTACTAGAAGTTTATATCCATTTAATGCTTCATCTTTTCTTGTAGCCCAAACATTTCCAACTACTTTTCCTATTATCATAAATTTTACCTCCCTTTGATTTTATTTTTTTATTATATTGATATTGTTTATCCTTATATAATCTTTAGCTAAGGGAGTTATTATAGCATTGTTTCTTATACTTATATCTTTATGACCGCTTCTATATATCTTTTCTAATATAGATTCAGTTATTATCTTATTTTCTATTTCATATCTATCTTGGTTGTCTGAATTATAAATCCGCTTTTCTTTACCTTTATTTTCTCCACCAATCAAGTCGATATCTTTTTCATCTATAAACTTTATACCAAAGGAAACTATATTCTTTTCATAATCCTCTATCATATTATAGAAATTTTCATTTGAAGTATTTTTAAACTTATGATATTCTACTCCATCATTTAAGATGAAAATACTCTTACTCTTTAAAATACCTTCTATAATTATAGATGTTATTTGATCATCTGATCTACCCATAGATACATTTGCTAATTGATTTAAAGTAAAAGAAGATATGATCATGTGGCTAAAATCATCAATGTTTAATTGTTCTAAGTCATTTAGATAAACTATTTTAAATTTATCAGATTTTATTTCTTTATTATCTTTTTTTGAATCAATTACTAAAAGTTTTTCTTTTTTTTCTACATCTAAGTTTAGGTTTTTTACTACTTCTTTTGTTAAATAATCAACTAATTTTTCAATATTCATCTTGTCTAATTCCAAATTATCCACTTCCTTTATACTTTACAATTCATTGCTATCCCAAGTGGCGTTACTAAAAATGGATTCTTAGGCTTTATTGTTTTAATTCCTGTTTCGTTTTCTATTACTTTTTCTATACCTTTTAAGCAACTCGTTCCACCTACTAGATATATTTCTTTTATATCATACTTTTTTATATGAGAATTTATTATACTAGCCATTTTTTGAATAACAGGTATTACTAGTGGAAATATTTCATCTTGCTTTTCTTTAGCTGTTTTAAGAACTTCTGCTTCTTCAAATTTCACCTTATAATTACCTGCTACAACTAGGGTAAGATGTGTTCCTCCTGTTGCTTCATCTGCTATATATACTACTTCTTTGTTCTCTATTATTGATAATCCTGTAGTTCCACCACCTATATCAACTATAGCACCATCTAATATATTTAATACTGCATTTGCAGCCGTTGGTTCATCTAAGGTGTTTGTAACTTCAAATCCTGCACCTTCTACTACATACTTGTGAGTTTTACTGTCCTTTTCTCCTGTTCCTGGTGGTACTGCTATAGCTGCCTTGGTAAGCCTTGCACCTATCTTTTCTTCTATATCCTTTTTAAGTTCTCTTACTATATTTAAAGCTCCCATGTAGTCAACCACAAGTCCATCTCTTATGACTTGAGCAAATTTCATTTCACATGCTATAGGGTTTTTATCTTTATCAAGAACTACTATTACAATATATGCTGTACCTAAATCCACTCCTACAAGCAGATCATCATCCTTATTTACTTTGATAGGATTTTTTATAGTATCTTCTAATTTTGATATCAAAGCATCTGAATTTTTAAAATCAATCATTCAAATTTCTCCTTTATGCTAATATTTCGCCCTTTGTATCTTTTGTTAAATTGCAAGCATTAGCCTCGTCAAAATCTATATGCATATTTAAACTATAATTTTTATTTACCCTTACTAATACATCTTCAAATACAACTGGCCTATTGCTAAGTATCCTTACAGAAACTATATCCTTATCCTTAAGTTCAAACCTCTTAGCATCTTCTGGCGTCATATGAATATGACGTCTTGCTATTATTGCTGCTTCTTTAACTTCTTTTATATTTTTTCCTGCTGAGATAAATATATCTCCACTTTCATCAGTATTTCCTGAATCCCTAAGTGGTGCATTTATTCCTAGTGATATGGCATCAGTCTTTGAAATCTCAACTTGAGTTTCACTTCGCTCTGGGCCTAATACTGCAACATTTTTTATAATACCTTTAGGTCCCATTATATTGATTCTTTCTTCACTTAAAAACTGTCCAGGCTGTGACAATTCTCTTTTTGGTGTTAATTTATATCCCTTGCCAAAGAGTTCTTCCACATCTTCCTTGCATAAGTGTGTGTGTTTTGCTGATGCTTCTACAGGTATTATTTTCTTTTCATCTTCATCTTCTGAATTCATTTCTTTTAAAACATTATTTATTATTTCCTTTATTTTTGACTGATCCAAAAAGTCACCTCCTATTAATTATAATATCCAGATAAATATCTACACATCATTACATATACTGAACTGCTTAATCTATTTAAAGCCTTGGTAATATCATCTCTCTTTAGAGAAATAGAAACAATTTCAACTTCACGGATATTACTTCTGATTGAATTTAGTCCTATGAGTATTTCACCCATTTTATAATTTGGTAAAATATGATCTATTCCTAAATGTACTTTTGGATTATGAGATATTTCTCTAATTTCTTCTTCTTTCATACCAAAAAAGCTAATATTTTCTATTTTTTCATCTATAACTTCACATTTTAATATGTTTCTAATAAAGTTTAATATTTCTTCTAAATCATCTACTACTTTATTGTTTTTATCCTTATATGATAAGACTTGAATTTCAAGTATTTTTGATTGTAAACTATCAAGCTTTCCTCTAAATATGATGCTTTCATGATCTTTAAATACTAATTCATTACCATATAATTGAGTCATATTTTCTGGTTTTTCTTCTAAATATCCACCTGTATATTTACATCTATATTTGGGTTTGAATTTTTCTTCTTTTAGTTCCTTGCCTTCATTTTCCTTGTTTTCATCTTTTAATTCTTCTTGTGATTTAAATATTAATTCAATTTTTTTGGAATTTAAAAATTCTTTTGCTGAAGGAGTAATTATTGTATCGGATTTGACAATTAAACTCTCCATTTTCTTTTGATTGTACTCTGCCCTAAGTTGAGCCTCAGTCAAAACTTTCATATCTATCACTTCCTCTTTTGAAGGAATATGTCTGACCTTTTAAAAGGTCAGACTATGCCTTTATAATACTAATTAACCTTCCATTTTTGGTAATATAATCTCAACTTCATTATGTGGTCTTGGTATTACGTGTACAGAAACTAATTCTCCTACTCTTTCTGCTGCAGCTGCTCCTGCATCTGTTGCTGCTTTAACTGCTCCAACATCACCTCTAACCATTACTGTTACAAGTCCTCCACCTACATGTTCCTTACCTATAAGTGTAACATTTGCTGCCTTTACCATTGCATCTGCTGCCTCTACTGAACCTACTAATCCTTTTGTTTCTATCATTCCTAATGCATTTTGAGTTGCCATTTAAAATTCCTCCTTTTAGTTTTTACTTAATATTTTTTAGTTGTTCCATTACTAATTTAGTTATTTTTTCAATATCTAAATCTTTATTTGAATCATCTTCTATTTTGCAAGTATTATTTGAACTTGACTGCCCAAATTCTTCATTTAAATCCTCTACATCTTTCACACCATATGCAAGTCTCTTTATATCTATTAAGTTTAGGGGACCTACATTATCTGCTGTAGCACTTCCTCCTACAGCTCCACAACCAAGTGTAAGTGCTGGTACTAAATTAGTAGTAGCTCCTATTGCACCTTGTGCTGATGGTGTATTTACTAGTATTCTAGATGTAGGCTTTTTAAGTGCAAATTCTCTAATTACATCTTCATCCTTAGAGTGAATTACTAGTGTATGTCCTAGACCACCATAATTTAATAATTCAATACACTTATCACATCCACTCATCCAGTCTTCTTCAGAGTAAAATGCAAGTACTGTTGATAATTTTTCTCTTGAGAATGGATATTCTATTCCAACACCTGTTTCTTCTGCAATTAAAACTCTAGTACCATCTGGAACCTTTATACCAGCCATTGTAGCTATATCTTTTGCAGATTTCCCTGCTACTTTTCCATTAAAACTTCCATTTGGCTTTTGAATAGTAGCTCCTACTTTTTCTTTTTCTACACTATTTAGGAAATATGCGCCTTGTTTTAACAGGGACTTTTTAACTTGATTTTTAATTATATTTTCTGTAACTATAGCTTGTTCTGATGCACATATTGTACCATTATCAAATGTCTTACTATCTAATATTCTCTTCACTGCTAAATCTATATCAGCAGTTCTTTCAATAAATGCCGGAACATTTCCAGGCCCTACTCCAAGTGCTGGATTTCCAGAACTATATGCTGCCTTTACCATTGCAGATCCACCTGTTGCAAGTATTAAATCTACATCCTTATGCTTCATTAAAGCACTTGTCCCATCCATGTGTGGAATCGTAGTACAATTTAAAATATTTTTTGGAGCTCCTAATTCTTCTGCCTTTTTTTGCATGATATCTACTACTTCTTTTATGCTGTTTAAAGCTGAAGGATGGGGACTAAATACTATTGAATTTCCAGATTTTACAGCTATAAGTGATTTGTAAATAGCTGTTGAAGTTGGGTTAGTAGAAGGTACAAGCCCTGCTATTACACCCACTGGTGTTGCTATTTCTACTACCTTTCTTTCCTTATCTTCATTTATAATCCCTATAGTCTTCATGTCTTTTATATATTCATAAACAGATTTACTAGCAACTTTATTTTTTACAATCTTATCTTCATATACACCAAAGCCTGTTTCTTCAGCTGCCATCTTTGCTAGCCTATCTGACTCTTTATATGCTTCATCAGCCATGGCCTTAACTATTTCATTTATTTCCTTTTGACTTTTAAGTTTCAATTCTTTTTGAGCATTTTTAGCTTTTTCAACTAAATCTCTAACTTCTTGAATAGAACTTAAGTCTCTATCTTTTATACTCACCTACTTCACCCTTTCATAAAAAGTTAATATAGCATTTATTAACTCACCTTTTTTGGAATACTTAATTTGACTTCTCTCTATTGGCAAGTATTCACTAAATTTATCATCTAACTCTCTTGCTATAGCCCTTAATTTAACCGTCTTTATTTGTCTAAGTTCTTCTGGAGTGTTGATATTTACAGTTAATTTTGGCTTTTCTTTATTTTTTGTTTGATCTATTTCTTCTTGCTCTTGATCTTCTTTTTCATCTTGTTTTTTGGTGTCTGTTTCTTCTTCTATTTTTTCTTCTTTTTCAATAACTTGATCAGTTTCAGATTCATCCTCTGAAGCTTCTTCATCTTCTATCTCTTCTTCTTTTTTTTCTTCTTTTTCTTCTTCAGGATTATCAGGATTTTTAATTTTTGGTAGCAATTTTTCTATCCCCTCACCTGCTCTTGGTATTACATGAGAAGATACAAGGCTTCCAAATTTTTTAACTGCTGATTCAGCTGCATCTATAGAAGCCTTTACTGCTCCTATATCACCTGTGATATGAATTGTTACAAGTCCACCTCTTACACGTTCCAAACCTAGCAATTTTACATTAGCAGACTTCACACATACATCAGCTGCCTCTACAGCTCCTATATATCCATATGTTTCTATCATTCCAAGTGCTTCATTTGCCATTATAATCACCACAGCTTAAATTAATATTTTTTTGGATTATCAGCAACATCATGTACAGCAGCTTCAAAAGCATCACATGCTGCTTGACATGCTGATTGACTACCCGTCAATAATCCTCCACCAAAGTTTGTTTCAGTTGGTGGGCCAAAAAATTCTACCATCTTAACATCTGCAGCCTTTAGAGCAGCATCCATAGCATACATAGCTTCTATAGGTGGTGCTATAAGATAAGCTAATGCTTCTCCTTCTTTAATACCACACATATCAGATAGATATGAACCTGTTCTTGAAACATTATGAGCAAAATATATTATAGTATCATCTTCATTAGCACTATAAAAACATGCATCATTTTCTATAAAATCAATTGCAGCATCTAGTCCACTTCTTACTTCTGCTGGAGTAGGTCCTGCAATAATTCCTATGAACTCTCCTGCAAGCTTTGTATTTGCATTGTCTGCTCCACCATAAAATGATTTTGCATATACTACATCTACTTCTGCCATTTTAGTTGCATCATCTATTGCAGTATATCCTACATCATCTGAATCTGTTGTAATTAAGCCTATACTCTTGTGTTCAGGTTTTAATTCTAAGGATTTTGCAAGTTCACTATCTACATTTGGAATTATCTTAACACTTAGTACATTTGCACAAATTGGATCATTCTTCATCTATAATCCCTCCATTTATAATTCTAAGTCTAAACCACTAGTTTTTTGTTCTATCATTTCATTTATAATATGAGCTATATGAGCTCCTGCTTCAACTGCTGCTGTACCATCCTTGTGGATATTTGATACAACATTTCTTCTTGCTTCAGGCATTCCAACTGTTCCCTTATATGCAATATATGCACTCATACTTTCTCCAGTTGCAAGCCCAGGTCTTTCTCCTACTAGTAGACAAGTTACATCTGCTCCTATAACTTCTGAAACAACATCCATTGAAGGAACTCTTCCAAATTTAATGAAGAAAGGCGTACCAACTTCAAGTCCATATCCTTCAAGACCTTGTTTTAATGTAGGTAGTATATCTCTAATATTTGCTTCAATAGCTGTCGAACTTAGGCCATCTGCTACTATTATTTGAACTTGAGGATTCATCTTGCAATTTTCTTTCATCTTGTTTTTTTCTTCATCTTCAAATTGTCTACCCAAATCTGGTCTAGTTATATATTCATCTTTGTCACTACACTTTGTCTTTACTGTAAATAAATCCATATCCTCTATCAAATCTTCATCTACACTTGTAAATACTGCATCCATAGCAACAGCATGATCTGCTCTAAATCTTAAAAGTGTACTTGTTTTAAGTCTTGGACCTGCTCTCCAAACACCCACTCTTGCTGCTGTGTTTTGCTTTAATTCCAGGTATTCTTCCTTATTTTCAGGATTTGGAACTAATAGTTGCTCCCTTAAATTAACTTCTGTTATATCTGGTAATTCACCATCTTCAATATTTGTCTTTGACTCAGAATTTAAAGATTTTTTATCACTTTTATTAGATTGCCCACCTAACTCAGTTAAAACTTGTTCTACTATTTTCTTCAATTCTTTTTCAGATACCATTAAATTCACCTCTCCATTTTAAATATTTATTCCTTTATTATTTTAAAAACATTGATGCATCTCCAGCTTTTGAAGTTAATCTACCATTTTCTGTTATGCCCATCTTTTCTAACCATCCATCAAACTCTTTTATAGGTCTTAAATTCATCAATTCTCTTAAAGCAGCTATATCATGATATCCAGCTGATTGGTAGTTAAGCATTACATCATCACCTACTGGTGTACCTATTATATAGTTACATCCTGCATTGTGAAGTAAGATAGAGAGATTTTCCATATCATTTTGATCTGCCTTCATATGGTTTGTATAGCAAACGTCAACTCCCATTGATATTCCACTAAGTTTACCCATAAAATGATCTTCAAGTCCTGCTCTTATAACTTGTTTACTATCATATAAATATTCTGGTCCTATAAAGCCAACAACTGTATTTACTATGAATGGATCATATTTCTTAGCAAATCCATAACATCTAGCTTCAAGTGTCAATTGATCTACTCCATGATGAGCATCTGATGACAATTCAGAACCTTGTCCAGTTTCAAAATACATTACATTAGGTCCTGCTGAAGTACCTTGCTTTAATACTAGATCTCTTGCATCACTTAATAGTTTTGCATCTACTCCAAATGCTTCATTACCCTTTTGTGATCCTGCTATACTTTGGAAAATCATATCTGCAGGTGCACCTTTTTCTATTGCCTTCATTTGAGTAGTAACATGAGCAAGTAGACTGGTTTGAGAAGGTATTTCCCATTTATTTTTTAAATCTTCGAATGCATTTAATACTTCAGTAACCTTGCTTACACTATCATTTACTGGGTTTAAACCTATTACAGCATCCCCAATACCATAAGATAATCCTTCCATAGCTGAAATTAATATTCCTTCTAAATTATCAGTTGGATGATTTGGTTGTAGTCTTGCTGAAGCAGTTCCACGCTCTCCTATAGTAGTGTTACAAGTAGCTGTTATATTTATCTTGTTTGCAGCATACATAAGGTCTAGATTTGACATTAGCTTAGTTACAGCTGCAATCATCTCACTTGTAAGTCCTCTACTGATTCTTTTAATATCACGCTCTGTAGTCTTGTGACTTAATAGCCATTCTCTAAATTCTGCTACAGTCCAATTAGCAATTTCTGAGTAAATTCTTTCATTTACTGAATCTTGAATAACTCTTGTTACTTCATCTTTATCATAATCTATAACTGGATTATTCCTTAAATCCTTAAGCAACATCTGACTTAATACTTCCTTTGCTGCTATTCTTTCTGTAGTTGATTCTGCTGCAAGTCCTGCTAAGTTATCTCCTGATTTTTCCTCATTAGCCTTAGCTAGTACTTCTTTTACTGAATTAAATTGATAAGATATTCCAAATAATTTAGTTTTTAATATCATATGTTTTCACCTCTTAGTTTTATATTTAATATCCAAATGCCAATGTCTTGATTACAACAGGAACTACTTTTCCATTTGCTAAAGGCTTTCCTATGTCAATAAAATCACCATTTTGGACTCTTACACTATCAATACATACTATGTCTTTTTTATAATCTAGAAATCTATGAATAGTTTGTCCAAGCGCCTTTGCTATGTCATTTTCTACAATTACAATGAGTGGTTGATCTGATTCTATGATTTCCTTCATGCCTCTTATAATACTTTTTGCCAAAAGTTCTAATTCCTTAAAACTTATATTCTTCACCCCCTTAAGCGCTAATGCTATCAATTGGTTTTCTTCTTCTAGATTAAACCAATCTAGCTTTTCATTCATTACTTCACTTAAGTCCTCATAATCTAGTTCTTCATCGCTTTGTGAAAGCTTTAAAATTGGTATGTTCTTAAAGGGAAATATGTCTTTAGTAAAGGTTATAGTACTTCCACTTATGTCAGTAGTATGGGTTCCAGCACCAACAACTGTTGCCCTTATAGTTTCTGATGGCTCATATATGTTAAAATCATCAAATAACATGCTATTTTTTATACTTTTTCCAAGTAAAACTCCTATATCACCATATTTATAAAGTTCTGCTATATCATCATCATTATATATACAATCTGCTACACCACCAGAAAAAGAAATATATTCTATTTCATATTCTCTTTTTAAATCTTTGGTAGTTAACAACAAATCTAAATCCTTACTGCTTTTACTTAGTCCTATACCTAAAACTTCTTCAAGTACTTCAGCCATTTTATTTGTTATAAGATTTAATTCATGTTCATTTAGTGAATTACCTATCTTTAAATCCATATCCATACTTTTGGCCAATCTTTGTATCTTTTCAGATACATATTCTATTTTTTTAGTCTTAGGATTTATCTTTATAAGCCTTCCACCAATATCAAGGCATGTTGTATCAATTATTTCTCCCTTATGAAATACTGAAATATTAGTAGTACCTCCGCCAATATCAAGATTTGCAACTACAGCTTTTTTTTCTTTTGATAATATATCAACTCCTGCACCCTTACCAGCTATGATAGATTCTAAATCAGGTCCTGCAGTAGCAACTACAAAATCACCTGCTAGTCCACTTAGTTTTTCTAGGACTATACTAGCGTTTTCCTTTCTTGCAGTTTCACCAGTAATTATTACAGCTCCTGTATCTACATCCTTTGGCTTTATATTAGCTTTTTCATATTCACCTTCTATGATTCTCTTTACTTCTTCACCATCAATTTCAGTCAATGATTTTAAGGGTGTATAATATATTTCACTTTTATATATGACCTTTTTATCTACTATATTTACCTTTGGTATAGCAAAGGAAGAAGCTGTATTTTCTATAAATAAATTACTGAAAACTAGTTGTGTAGTTGAGGTTCCTATATCTATTCCTACACTGAGTATTTCTTCCATCAATTGAATTTCCTCCCCTCAAATTAGCACAAGGGGCCTAAAGCTTATATGATTCATATAAGCTTTAGGCCCCTTTGCCTTTTTAAAACACTCCATTGTGTTTACTATTCATTTTTAAAATCAAAAAACACCTTTGTTCCACTTGAAGTAGAATCCATATTTAAATGGCCTTGTAATTTATCTTCTACAATACTTTTAACTATGTCTAGTCCTAGACTTTCTTTTTTGATTTTATCTATATCAAAACCACTACCATTGTCAATTATAGAAACACTAGAATATAATATTCCCTTTTGTACTGATATTCTTATATACCCTTCATTTTTGTTTTTAAAAGCATGAGATAAAGAATTTTGTAACAATTCATTTACAACCAAGGCTATAGATGTAGCCTTGTCTGAACTAATAGTTATAGCATCTCCACTTACACTCACACTTACCTTTTTCATAAAGGGCACACCAAATTTTAATGTGCTATTTTTAATCTTTTCAATTATGGTTTTAAGATCTATTTCATCTATACCACTTTGAGCTAATATCTCATGAGTAACAGCAATGCTTAACATTCTATTTATGCTGTCAGTAAAAGCTTTTTTTGTAGACTTATCATCTACCCTTCTAGATTGAAGACTTAAAAGGCTTGCTATTGTCTGCAAGTTGTTTTTTACCCTATGATGAATTTCTCTCATTGCTACAGATTTTAAAATTAATTCCTTTTCCTTTTCCCTAACTTCAGTTATATCTTTTATTAGCATGGTAATGCCTATGATTTTATTCTCAGATTGAAGTAGGGCGTATTTTACTTGTAGTACAAGCTTACCTACATTAACTTCTGAACTTATCAAATTAGGTTCATTTATAACTTCTATTATAGAATTTTCATCTAAAGACAAGTTGTTAAATTCCATTCCTCTTATATCATCTTTATATCCTAATTTCTGATAAAGTTCTATTGCAACAGGATTAGCATAAGTAGCTATTCCTTTCTTATTGAAAATGATTATTGCATCATTTACATGATAGGTTAATGCATGTCTACCATCTTTGATATTTAATAGTGTTTCTGTAAGCTGTTCAGTAGTTTCTGTTAGAACTTCCACTTTGTTTATTGCACTTATATCACGGGTTATATCTTTTTCCATGATGAGGACACCTATGACTTCCCTTTTATTGTTGTGGATTGGCACCACATTTTGCCTGACATTTTTATTTTCTTGTGTTAGGGCTTTTAAATCCCTTGTAGGCATCCCTGTTTCTAAGGTTCTAAGTGCTGCTGGTTCATTTTTTCTAAAGGCTAATTCTCCAACAACCGAGTATTCATACATTGATTCATGTGTGCTGGGTTTTGATTCTGCTACTACTATAGCAACATCTGGATCATGAGTTATACAATCAATAAATATATCTGATCTTACTAAATCTGATATTAAAGGTAAGGCATTTGCTATATCTTCAATTTTTTCTATGTCAGAATCAGAGAGTTTGGTGTGTTCTTTGCATAATTTTTTAATGATAATATCATCTCCCTTATCTTATATATTACTCATTATTATAGCAGATGCAATATCTCTCATAGGACAACGCTTATCCATGCTCAATTTTTTTATTCTCTTATATGCATCATCTTCACTCATATTATCATTTTCCATGAGTATTCCCTTAGCCTTTTCAATGATTTTTCTTGACTCAAGTTTATCTTTTACAGTTACAATTTCTTCCTTCATTTCTTCAATCTCCCTACCCTTAGCTATGGCAACTTCTATTGCAGGTATGAGACTGGGCTTGTTTATAGGTTTTACAATGTATCCCATAACTCCAACCTCTTTAGCTTGTTCAATAAATTCTGCACCACTATATGCAGTTAAAAGTATAATACTCTTTGCAGTATTCTCATTAAATATAACTCTTGAAGCTTTTATTCCATCTAATATAGGCATTTTAACATCCATGAGTACCAAATCAGGTTTTTTCTTCCTACAAATCTCAACAGCATCAAAACCATCAGAAGCTTCTCCTACAACATTGTAGCCTTCTTCTTCTAAAAATTCTCTAAGGTCCATTCTAGTAATAGGTTCATCATCGGCTATTACTATATTATATTTCATCAATTTATGCCTCCTTGATAGGTCTTATATTAATCATTTAAATACTTTTGTATCTCACAAATTCCTATATTTTCCTTTGAACTTGTCTTAAAGATTTCACCTGCACCTGCAAGCTTAAGACAATTTATAGATTCATCTATAAAAATTTCTTCCTTATCAGTCTTTGTTATTATCCCTATAACAGGTTTGGTAAATATAGAGCTGAAATTAGGTGGAAATACACATCTTTTATTGCTTGAATCTTGAATCAAAGCAACCACATCACAGTCATAAGATGCTACAGTAAGAGCATTGTAATATCTTCTGTTTTCCAAATATTCACCTGGAGTATCGATTATATTATCATAATATTCCATAGCTTGAGTCTTTTTATACTTCATATTTAATTTTTTTAAAGCTTGAATTAAAGTGGTCTTACCACTACCTATTGAACCAATAAATATAATTTTTTTCATTTTAACCTCTTTATGATCTCGTAATCTGAGTTGGAGTAAATAAGAGTTTATTACTCAGTAAATTTAATATCTCTTTTAAAGATGCTTCTACACTGGAAACATCACCTGTGATTACTAGAGAACCACTAAATCTATCAATAAAACCTATCTCCACATCCCCAGCCTTTGTTGCAACATCAGCTGCTATTATAGCTGCCTCACTAGGAGTTATAGTTAGTATTCCTATAGCATTACTATATTCTTCATTTAATCCTAATTTCATATATATACTTTTTTCAGGATTTGCAATAAGATGTGCAAGAGTTACTTGTTTTCCTGGAACAAATTCTTGAACTATTCTTTGTTTATTATCTATATCCATAATCATCATCCTTAATCAATCAAAATTAGTCTTAAAAAACATAAAAGCCCTACCCCAAAACACAGTTGACCGTTTTAGTGTAAGCTTCTTCGCTTCTTATTGCACACCATTGTACAATATATTCATTTTCTTAATTATAACATATGAATTAATTTAATTCAATATAGTTATTTGAATCTTTTATTTTTTCAATTTATTTACTATTATATATTTTTTTATAAATTTCTATCAGATTATCTCTTGAAGGTTTTACTGGATTATTGCTAGTACATATATCAACCATAGCAAGGTCTACCATTTCATCAATACAAGCATAAAATTCTTCTTTTTTAATTCCCATCTCTTCTATAGAAGAAGGAATCTCTAGATTTTCATTTAATATTTCTATAGCCTTTATCAAAGCCCTTATGCTAGTCTTTTCATCTTCAATATCTATACCAATACTATTTGCTATATAAGCATATCTTTTGGAAGCTTCCTCATCTTTTGAATTAAAATCTATTACATGTGGAAGTAATATAGCATTTGCTCTTCCATGGGGAATATGAAATTTAGCTCCTAGTGCATGTGCCAAACTGTGATTTATCCCTAAAGATGAATTATTAAATGCAACTCCAGCCATAGTTGAAGCATTGTGTAGCTTTTCTCTTGCAATTTCATCATTACCATTCTTATATGCCCTAATCAAATAATTAAAAACCAATTTAATAGCACCTTCTGCTAGAGTATCTGAAAAATCACTTGCCTTTTGTGATACTATTGCCTCTACTGAATGAGTAAGAATATCTATTCCTGTATCAGCTGTTACTTTTTTTGGTACTGTCATTGTGAAATTTGAATCTACTATAGCTAAATCTGGCATCATTCTTTTATCATCAAAAGCTATCTTAGTGCTTTTCTTTGTATCTGTTATAACTGAGTATGAAGTAACCTCTGAGCCTGTACCACTAGTTGTGGGAATTGAAACAAAATATGGCTTTAGAACATCCTTGTTTTTATCCATATTCATATAAAAATACATCATAGCTTTAGCAGTATCAATAGAAGAACCACCGCCTAAGGCAATTATACAATCAGGAACATTTTTAATCATCATATCTAAACCTTTAATCACAACTTCTACTGTAGGATCTGGTATTACACCAGTAAAGATACTATATTTGACTCCCTTTAAATCCAGAATGTTTGTGATTTTATTTGCTATTTTTGATTCTACAATAAATTCTTCTGTTACTATTAATACATTCCTAAAATCTTTTTCTATTAAGCAACCAATAGAACCTCTCCCATAAAATATTTGAGGTCCCACCTCAAATCTATTCACCTAATCTCCTCCTATTCTTATTGTATTTTGATATTAAAATAAATTATACTACAGAAAATCCTGTATTACAAATTATAAATATCATATACCCCTTTTAAAATGAATCTAACTTTATGATATAATCAAGCTAATACAAACAAAATATTTTAAGGAAAGAAGGTGGATTAAATGAAAGAAACCATATATATAACAGGTCATAAAAATCCTGATTCAGATTCTATTTGTTCAGCACTTAGCTATGCAGAGTTTAAAAATGGCAGTGGTCATATAAATGCTATACCTGTAAGGCTTGGTAAAATCAACAGGGAAACTAAATTTATATTAGACTATTTTGAAGTAGAGGCACCTAAGATGCTAGAAACCATAAGACTTAGTGTAGAAGATCTAGATTTTGATAAAATAGCACCAATAACTCCAGATATATCCTTTAGAATGGCTCTAGAAATCATGAAAAAGAATAATCTAAATAGTATACCTGTTGTAGGTGATAAGGAAGAATTACTTGGAATTGTTACAATATCAGATATCATACAATCATATATTGATGTTTGGGATAATACCATACTTGGTAAATCTAATACACCTATAGATAATATTATAGACACACTTTCAGCAGAAGCTATTCATATTCCAGAAAATATAAAGGAATTTAAAGGTAAACTTTTAGTGCTTGCCATGGAACCTGCTACAGTAAAAGAATATATAGATACAGATGATATAGTAATATGTGGAAATAGAAAGGACATTCAAAATAGTGCAATAAAAAAAGATATTTCCCTTATGATTGTAACAGGAAATTTACAAATAGAAAGTGACATAATAACTCGCGCAAAGGAAAATAATATAGCTATAATAAAAACACCACATGATACATTTACAACATCAAGACTCATCCCTCAATCAATACCAGTAAATCACGTAATGACAAAGAAAAATTTAGTTGTATTTGATTTGGATGATTTAGTAGATGACGTACGAAGCAAGATGAGTCAAACAAGATATAGGTCTTATCCTGTAATAAACAATACCAATCAAGTTGTAGGACTTATTTCAAGATATCATCTAATATCAAGTAAAAAGAAGAAAATAATCCTTGTAGACCATAACGAGAGAAGTCAGTCAATAGATGGGCTTGAAGAAGCAGAAATACTTGAAATAATAGATCACCACAGGGTAGCAGATGTATTTACAGGCACACCAATATATTTTAGAAATGAGCCAGTTGGAAGCACGGCAACAGTAATTGCATCAATATTCTTTGAAAATGGAAGAAGACCTTCAAAGAAAACAGCAGGCTTACTTGCAGCTGCAATAATATCAGACACCTTACTATTTAGATCACCTACTGCAACAAGTACAGATAAGGTAATGCTTAAAAGACTTGAAAAAATAGCTGATTTAGATGTAGATCAATTTGCCATGGATATGTTTAAAGAAGGTACATCCCTTACTGGCAAAACCCCTACAGAATTAATAAGCGAAGACTTCAAAATCTTTACAATAGACGAAGATAAAATAGGTATAGCACAAGTATATACAATGGATCCAGAAAGTTTAAAGGATATGAAAAGTGATTTACTTTCACTTATGAAAGATAGAATAAGAAATGAAGGATATTCTACCTTTATTGTAATGCTTACAGATATATTTAAACAGGCTTCAGAAATGATAGTAGTTGGGGAAAACAAAGACTTAATTGCAAAATCATTTGGCAAAACTATAGAAAACAATTCTTTTTACGCTAAAGGCGTTCTATCAAGAAAAAAACAAGTTGTACCACCTATCATGAATGCAATAACTAACATAGAAGAATTATAAAAGCATGGACAAATTTGTCCATGCTTTTATAAATCCATATCATTTAACAGGTCTCTCAAATTTTTAAGTTCTTCCTTTGTAAGAGTTATACCCTTTCCCATCTTCTCATCATCAGGAGCCCAATCTCTTAGATCATATTTAGCATCACGTGCATTCCAAGAGATTAAATTTAATTTCTTAAACCAGCCTGATTTTGATTCTGAAATTTTTCCTATTTCTTTTATTATCTCATAATTTATTGCCATAATTTCACCCCTTATTTTTTAAAAATAATATTTTCCAAATCTTTTTTAAATTGTTTTTCATCACCATTATATACTATAATATTTATACCCATTTCCTTAGACCTATTTATTACATTTTCCTTTTCTGGATAATATGTGCTAACTAAAACATCAATACTTTTGCCCTTAGCAATTCTTTCACTATATACCTTAAGCTCATTTAATGCCTCCTGATCATAACCCTTGCTATCTTTACAAGATATGCAAATAAGTGAAGAATCAGTTGATGCTAATATATCAAGTTCATTTTTAACATTGTCAACATCCTTATCCCAAAGAAAAACTACACCACTTTTTAAATCATCTATATTATCTATATTTTTAAGCACAATATAGGTCACAAACTCCAGCCAATGACCTGATACAAGTATCAGACTCTTTGCAAATTCATTTTTTATATCTACCCTTAACTTCCTTTTTTTATAATTATATTCTACATATTTCATATTAGCAAGCATCTTGAAAAATTCTAAGATTTCATCTATATTTTTAGCACTTAAACCATTTAAATCAATGAATAGGCGATTGTAGATATAATCATGAAATTTAAGTTTCTTTCTATCCTTAAATATAGTTTTTATATTTTTCCATTTGATATGATTATTTGTTATGTAATCATAAATTTCTAAAGTATGAGGATCATCTTCTGGAGTATTATCCCAGAGGATTTTCCCTCCTGATATAGATATGAAGTCATCTACATTCATTTCATATAGCTCCATATTCACCTTTTCTATCTCACCCTTTTTATATATGATTATTTCAGAATGAGCTACTTCTAGGTAAAAATAATCTATATCCATTTGAGCTGCATAGTTATGTATATATAAATTTACTAGGGCATTTGCACCTGTAGTGTTTATTATAAGATCTTCATCCTTGTACTGCTTTAAAAGATTTTCAATTGTTTTTTCTAGAGGCCTTTTTATAGTCTTTTCTATGATTTTTATAGTAGCAAAGTGCTTCCTATAATAACCTTTTATATCAGATGCATATTCCATGTTTTCAGTAGTTCCATCATGCACAAGCACTATTTCCCGAGGCATAAATGCTCTTGTAGCTAATATATTAAAATCATTATGTTCTCCTATTATATTTATGAGTGTATTATATTTTTTCATCAAATTCTCCTTTTAAATAACAGTTTTAAGCTCACCATATATACAAGTAAACCAGTCATAGCTCCACTTGTATCAATAAATACATCCTTAATAGCAGGCCCACGCCCCGGCACAAATGATTGATGAAACTCATCACTTGCTGCATATATTATTGATATTACAAGTGCTATCATAATAGATTTGTGTCCATAAACTTGACTTCTTCTAAGTGCATTTAATGTGAGTGTTGCAAGTATAAAATAAGCAGTAAAATGAGCTGATTTCCTTATAATAAAATGAAATTCATCTATATTAAAATCCAAACCTTTAAATATAGTGTTTATTATATGTAAAACAAAGTCACTTATACCTGAACTTAGATTACTAGATTCTCCTGAAGGCTGAGCAGAGAGATAAAATATAATCCCCATCCATATAAAAACCGCTAACCATGATATCTTCTTTTTATTTTCTTCTTTTATCATAATACAAATCCTTTTATAATTAATTTTACTTAATTATATTATTTAATCCTTTTTAAAGCAAATAAAATCCTCTATTAAAAAATACTCCTTCTATTGGTATAATTTCTCCTCAGAAATATCTTATGTAAAAATACTCCACCTAAAAATCCAAATATATGAGCCCACCATGCAATATTTTGGCTTAAACTCCCTGCAAGTCCTGAACTTATGCCAGATGAAACTTGAGTTAAAAACCATATTATAAGGAATATCTGAGCTGGTATTGGAAAGAAAAATGGAAAAAATGGGATTATAGTAAGCACTCTAGAGTTTTTAAACATCAGAAAATATGCCCCCATTACTCCAGCTATAGCACCAGATGCACCTATTACAGGAACATATGATGAAAGGTCCGATAACATATGAAAGGTTGTAGCAATTACTCCTGTCAGTAAATAAAACAAAGTAAATCTAATAGGTCCCATCCTATCTTCAACATTATCACCAAATATCCATAGTGACCACATATTTCCAAGTAGATGGATTAAACTGCCGTGGATAAATATGTTTGTAAAAAGCGGAATATATGCAAATGGATTAAATAGATTATCTATAAACCTTACTGGTATAAAGCCATAATTAAAAATCATCTCAGCTACAATTTCTCTTGGCATCATGGATTGATATGCAAACACAAATATATTTATAGCAATTATTATAAAGGTTACAATTGGTGTATTTCTACTTCTAACTGTATCTCTTAAAGGAATCATGCTAGCCCCCACTTTCTATGTATTAAATCATTATAGTATATATTATACCCATTAAAAATGGATGATACCCTAAGGCAATCATCCATTCTTAATAATTTAATCTAATCATCTTTTTCTATTAATTCTTCACTTTCTAAATCATAAGTGTATTCAATATCATTATTATTCTTTTCAATCTCTACTTCAAAAATCAATTTATTGTCATCATATTCTAAAGACCACTCTTTGATATTTGATCCCTCGCCTGATTCTTTCATAGCCTTATCTAAAAGTAAATCTATTTTAGCTATATGATCCTTTGTGATTTCACCATTATCGTCATCATCTAAATCAATTAGATCTTCATCATCACTTACTATATCTCCAGTAACTGGATTTACCTTCACCTCATAATCATTGTCACTATCATATCCTTCTATCTTATAATAATAGTCATTTAGATTTTTATCTAATTGCATTTCTGTAATCTTTGAATCAGCATGAGACTCAATGAACTTATCAACAGCTTCTTGTGGGGATAATGTTATGTCTTCATATTTCATTTGATCTGTATTTACATCTCCCTCATCAAGAGGACTCTCATTTGCCTTTTCATCTGCTTCTTGATCTTCAGTTGCATCTACATCTTCTTCTTCATCAAGAGCACTTTCATTTGCTTTTTCATCTACATTTGGATCCATCTCAGTAGTATCATCTGTAGGAGTTTCTACATCATTACATGCTGCAAGTGATAATATAAGTATCAAAAATAATGGTAATAACCATTTCTTCTTCATGAAATTCACCTCCTCTTTTCATCTTCATATAAGATTTATACCCAAGGATGTGATATTTAATTATATTATTTCTTCATATCTCAACTTACTATCAACTTATAGCATAGTCCTTTTTTCTGGTCATAAAAAATTTCAGTTTCCATATTTTTTATAATTGATGTCTCTTATTAGATAACTCAGCAAGGGCTGGAATTAGATAATCTTCCATAAATTGATCTAAGCTTAACACGTTTCCATCTTTATCATGTATCTTGTCTTCTAGGATTAAGTTGTCTTTAAGTTCAAAACTCCTTGGTTTTAGTTTTTTTGAAATAATTTTACTGCCATCTTTAGGATTTTTTAAGAGTTGAACACCATCATTGGGGAATTTACCTTTAGTATCTCCAGATAGATATATCCTATCTTTTCCATCATCAGTATACATATTTATACCCTGGCCTTTGCCCTTGGTTAGTTCCATTTTGACAAATTGAATTCCATAAGAATTAAGTAGGTTAGGCTTTAATATAGTTTTAGTTTCCTTTACTTGATACTCTTTTGGTGGAACCACTTCTAGAATCTTGTTTCCAGACAGATAATTATATATCTTTCTTATAAGTATTTTTACTTCATCATTAGGACTATGGTCTTGCACATAAAGATGATCCTCGACCAAAAATATAAGTTCTTTTATATTTAAGTCTCCTTCCTTATTAAACTTCATTAGTGCATCCATATGTTTTGAATTTGTATCCTCACGAATCTCTTTTGCTAATGAAAATGTAAGTTCCTTTTCTTCTAATGTAAGTTTTTTGCTGATATAAGAATTATCTTTTTTATAGACATCTAAGGTTCTTTGTAATTCATCTCTGAAGTCCATGATTATTTTTTGTGTATCTTTCAAATAAGGGCTATTGGATTTAACAATGTAATTATTATTAAGCTCATTTATTAAATCGATTAACTCCTGATAACCAAGAGCTTGCCATTTTTCATTTGTGGGTGCTTCTTTTAAAGGTGTTAAGAATATATAGTAAGCTTTAAGTTCTTCTCTTTTTGATAATTTTTCAACTATTGATTCATATTTGTCTAATTGAGATATTCCCCCTCTAGTTTGTCCTTCCTTAGCATGCTGCTTAAGTTCTATCGCCAAGCACATTCTTTGAGACAAGTCTTTATAGAAGATATCTATATCCTTATACTCCGCAATAGTTTTTATTTCCTTATTTTTATGTAGACAATACTCATAATCTTCACCTAATAAATTCATAAGTTTATAGGCAAAAGCATTACCTAAGTCATGATTTTCATTGGGATCCATCATCCATCTAATCATTTTTGACATCCTAGTTTCATGAGCTGATCTGTACTTTGAACTCTCATATCTGCCATACTCTATGATTGTCCAAAAATTTGGCCTTACCTTAAGTTCAAGATAATTTTTCACCCAGTTCAATCCACTAAATTCCTTTAATTTCTCCAAGTAGTTTTCATAATCCTTTAATGTATAATTCATATAAACACCCTTTCTTTTATTTTATATAACTCCTGTACCCCATCCAACTGATATATTAAAAGATGATAAGAAAGATTCTAACTCCTTTTCAGCATCAATTTTTTCAAAAACCATTTTTATAGACTTTGCCTCTGCATTTTCTAATCTTTCATCTTCTTTTTCAAGGATCTTTACTGGGATTACTTTAGTTAATATCAACTTAGCATATATATAAATCATTTTTCCCATCTTACTTTCATTATTATCTGATTTATTTAAGCAATCTTCTAGAAGATTGAATGTTGTTTCAGCAGTATGAGAAAAATCTTCCCTGGTAAATTCAGCTGAAAAGGAAAAATTAAATTCCTCTTTCATGATTTCAGCAATTTCATTCACAGACATTCTAGCCTTAATTTTTTCTGCTATCCTTCTTGATTCAGGATCATATTCATTTGGCACATCCGGAAGAACAAAGTATGGATCAAAAGAATCTATAGCTTTCTTTACAAGAGTAAATGTCAAATCTTCTTCTATATATTCAATATTATATTCATCAACTTCAAATGTGGATAAATAACTATCATTCTTTTTATCCATTCCTATCATTTCATCTATCATTTTACTTGCTTCTAATTCAGGATCCACTCCTTCTTTTATAGTTATAGGGATTACTTTTTCTAATTCCAAGATTACTCTTAGATCTCTCATCTATTATTCCTCCATTTTCTATAAGATGATTTCTTGAATTTTTTCATCAATAAGAGAGTAATATTCATCAATGAATCCTATCCTCTGATAAATCTCTTTATACCAAGACTCATATTCATCTACAGCCTCTTGATTATTAATCACCTTATTGTCTGTTGTCAAAAACCCATGAGGAAATGTCATTAACAATTTAACGATTTCTAGCTTTGTCCTATATTCCATTTCAGTAGCTAAGGCAATTTTCACTTGATCAACAGTCGCATCTTCCATAAGGTACATTCCTATTTTTGGTGAATATACATTCAATTTCCCCTTATTTGACTCTAATCTATAATCCAATTGAATCTCCCCTTTCTTATGATTGAATTATATCATAGCCAATGTTCGTTTTATGGTACATATTCTATCATTTTACTCAATATCATAATTTTTTATTGCATTTTTAAGGTCTTCTTTTATCTCATTAACTAAGTTTTTAGGTGATAGCACTCTCACATACAAGGCATATCGTAAAGCCCACCTTCTCATTGCCATCCTATTACTTTTAACACGTACAATTATTTGATCATCCTTTTTTGCCTGTACATTTATATCTTCAAGTTTAAACCAATCAATAAATTCATTTAAAAATTCTTTTTTTAGGCTTAACTTAACATATTCAGATCCTCCTCCAAACATGTAAATATTCTCTTGCATATAATCATTTAGGTTGAAGTTTTCTCCTAGACCCTCAACTTCTTTTTTAAGCTTTCTTCTTTTATTTGTTATTTTAATATTTATAATTCTATCGACCCTAAAAATAGAAACATCATCAAAGGAATCATTATTACAAATTAAATAATATCGCCCATTTGATGCCACCATATAGTAAGGATTGATAGTATATTTTCTTTCCTCTCTTTGAGAGTCCTTTCTAGTTTCTAAGGATATTTTATTTCCTACAAGATTATAAGTAAGATAGTTGAAAGAAATTTTTTTAGATTCATTAATTGCCTTATCTAGTTCTCTTATATTATCAAATAATGTTTTATCTTTTAATTTCTTACCCTTATTATTGCTATTAGACATAGAATAGATATTACCCATTTTTGAGTTAAAATGTTTGCTAGATAATCCTTCTAGTTTTTCAATTAAATTTCTTTTTTCTTCAATAGGAATTTGTTTTGAAAATAAAATACTGTCTATAATTAAAAGTAACTCTGGATGGAAAAGTTTATGTTGGTAATAAATATTAGTGATTCTTCTTTTTACTTCATCAATAACTTCTATATTATTATCATAATAATTATCTTCAGCAGCGAGCCTAATAACTCTATCACCTAATTCATAATAGTCTATCATTCTTTCAAGATTGCTCTGAATTGTTTGTCTTCGAATCTTTGTATAGCCATACTTTTTTTCTAATATTTCTATAATGTTTTGCTGAGTTAAAGGATGATTTTTATCTGAGTATCTTTTTAAAACATCTAATAAATCTAATATTAAAATTCTTGATTCGTTAATTTTAATCACGTCCTTTTTTATCTACTAAAATGATCTGAATTTTTTATTTATATCTATTATCTCATAATAACTCTTTTCTTTTCAGAACAGATCATATAAGCCCCTCATACCTAAGTTTCACATCTACTTCTATTTTTCTCTCATAAATAGCATTGTAAATACAGGTCTTTAAATACATAATAGTATTTTTTATCTTTGTTATCCTGCTTATCTTTTTAAACTTACCCACTGCATGTTCTACTGTAAATTGGTTTATCTTTTCTATATCTTTTTTAAAAATAGATCTTGGTATGAAATTACCACCTATACTTATCTTATCTTTATTTATACCATCAAGTACAAGGAGTCTTATAGCTTGTCTTACTGCATCCTTATATGAATCATCTATATGATCAATATATGCGTTTTTTAGTAT
>NZ_JBQCYD010000025.1:0-11432 GCF_052088025.1 Senegalia sp. (in: firmicutes)
TGTAAATAAACGTAGTAAATATGCGAGTTGTAGAGTTCTGCAACGAGCTAAATATATTAAGTCTAAGGAGGGTGAGTTATTTGGAAGAGTTAATCATACAATTTTCTAAGGATATTGTTAGTCAAAATGTGTTTTTATCATACATATTCTTTTTTATTTCACAATCCCTTCAAGTATTATTTCCACCTTATCCTGGAGATATGGTATTAATATTAGAAGGATACTTATCTGAAATAGCTAATTTAAATATAATATTAGTAATTAGTAATGCAATTTTAGCAACTTCACTTTCATCTATTGCATTGTATCTATTAGGTAGAAAAGAAGAAGAAAAAATATTACATTCTAAAATAATAAATAAACTTTTTGAAACAGATAAAGTATTGAAATTAAAAAAGTTGTTTGATAGATTTGGAGCTATTGTCATAATAATAAGTAAGTTTATACCAGGAATATATTCAATAACTATATTATCAGCAGGTGTATTTAAAGTTAAGAAGAGGATTGCATATTCATCTATTATATTAATATCTAGCTTACATCATATAGCTTTGATTTTTTTAGGCAAAATTTTAGGAGAAAATTGGACATTTGTATTTAGAAAAATAGAGATATATAATAAGCAAATCTTAACACTTATAATACCCATATTCATTTTATATTTTATAGTAATCCAAATCAAAAAAAGAATTTTTAAATAAAGGGGATAAAAATGAAAAAAATAATAGTAAGTATAGTCTTTGTGATTTCTTTAATTATTACATTGTTGTTTGTAGATGTAGAAATGGCAACATTTGATATTGAATTTTATGAAAATAAATTTGAAGAATATAGCATTTATGATAAAACACAAATAGAAAAAAAAGATTTAATTATAGTTACAAGAGAGATGCTTGATTATATGAAAGGAAATAGAAAAAACCTTATAATTGAAGCTAAAGTAAATGGTGAAGAAGAGATAGTATTTGGTGAAAGAGAAAGAAAACATATGGTTGATGTTAAAAATTTATTTGAAAAAGGATTTATGATAAGAAATTTATCTCTAATATTATTTATAATTTCTTTATTTTTAATTATAAAATTTTATAAAAAAACCTTATACAAACTTTTGATATCTGCATCAATATTACCTTTAATAATAATGAGCATATTTGGTATAGCAATAAGTATAGATTTTAATAAATATTTTACTATATTCCATGAAATATTATTTACAAATGATTTATGGCTATTAAATCCCAAAACTGATATTTTAATTCAAATGTTGCCTTTAGATTTCTTTTATAGTATTTCTATAAGAATATTAACATATTTTATTTTACAGCTTATAATGATTTTTCTTTTAGGATTTATATTAAGAGGAAAAGAAAAAATAAGAAATTGATTATTTTTCTTAGCTATGTCTATAATCTATTATAGAGGTGATTATTATGGACATTAAAACTATTATTAAAAAATATAAGTTGAAATCTTTCTACATAAGTAAGACTAGAAATAAGAAAACATTATTTGCCAGGGAAATGGATAGGATATTTTTATCTATTTTAATTTTTGTAATTTTAAATCTATTATTTATATTTAGATGGGATAATTTATATTTTTCCATTATACTTTCTTTGATTTTTAGTATTTTAATATATTTCATTCTTAGAATAAAAGAAAAAAAAGATATGAAAAAAGCAAAAGAAATTACTACAGAAAAAATTGCAGAAGAAATAATTTATAATGATCTTTTAAATAGAAGTATGGAGAAATTTCAAGAATTTTTTATTAGTTTATTTGAAGGTTTAGGATTTGATACAAAAGAAGATTATAAAAATGATGAAATTTATATTGAAATATATAAGTCTGACATTAAAATAGGTGTAAGCTTATTACAGTATAGTATGGATTATTCAGTAAATGAAAGTATAATTAGAAATTTTTTTATTAAACTTAAAAAGAACAATATAAATAAAGGTATAATAATAAGTACAAGTAATTTTAGTACAGAATCTATAGATTTAGTTAATAGATTAGAAAAATACAAAAAAATAGATTTAATTAATATGAAAGATATAATGTGTCTTACAAAGAAAACTAAACTTTTTCCAAAAGAAAAAGAAATAGAAAATTACATATTAAATAAGATAAATATAAAAACTAAAACTATTAAAAAGGAAGTTAAAAGCATAATTTCAACAGATAATTGGAGCAAATATCTCATTACTGGTATAGCTATATTAATTTTTGGTCAATTTACAGTTCTTCATATATATTATTCAATTATTTCTATTATACTATTTTCTCTTGCTAGCGTATCTTTAATTAAAAAGATAATTTATTATTTTTATGGCAATAAAAATGAACAAACAAAATATTCTTATGACTTTATTTACAAAGATTAAATTATGTTATAGAATAGTTCTTGTAGTATCAGAGTAGGCAAAATGCGTTAAGTGTTGAGTGATGGGAAGTAGCTCTCAAACGAAGGTTTAACCGCGATATTTTGCTGCATCCGCTGGGTACTAAAGATCTCTTTTCTTTAGTTGTGGACTCTATATTACTAAAAAAAGGAGGTTTTATTGTGAAAAAAAGAAGTATTAGAACTAAAAGCTTAGTAGCAGCAAGTTTACTTACCGCTATAAGCATAATATTAACAAGAGTATTTTCTGTAATTATACCTATAGCAGGTGGACAAGGTCTTAGAATCGGATTTGGAGGAGTTCCAATTATGATATCTGGAATATTATTTGGACCATTAGTTGGAGCACTCACAGGAACCACTGCAGATTTAATTGGAGTTTTAATAAATCCAATGGGACCTTATTTTCCAGGATTTACTTTATCAGCAGCTCTAAGTGGTTTTATACCTGGATTGTTTTATCATTATATATTTAAAAATAAAGAGCCAAAGAGAAAAAATATCAATTACACAATAATAAATGCTTTAATAGTAATTTTGATTTCTTTAGTTTCAGCATATATATATATTCAAGCAGGCAACAGTATTTCTTATCAATTTTTGATAGTATATATTGTTGGAATGTTAGGATTTATAGCTTTACCCATTTTTATAAACAGAAAATATAAAAATGGGAATTCAATATATAGATTTGATAGACTTATATTTGTAGTATCTATAAGAACAATAATAATTTCTATATTTTTAAACACCCTATGGCTTATAATGCTATATAATCTTGGATTTATTGTCATATTTCCATTTAGATTACTTTCAGCCTTAGTAACTATACCACTAGATGCTATAATAATATATACATTATCAAAGTATTTTAAATATGTTGATTAAAGGCTGCCTTTGGCAGCTTTTAATATATCAGAGGTGATAAAATGTTAAGATTTTTAACAGCAGGTGAATCTCATGGTAAGGGATTAGTTGGAATAATTGAAGGCTTACCTTCAAATTTAAAAATAGATATAGATTTTATAAATTATGAATTACAAAGAAGACAAAAAGGCTATGGCAGAGGAAATAGGATGAAAATTGAAAAAGATAAAATAAGTATACTTTCAGGAGTAAGAGGGGGTATTACTATAGGAGGTCCGCTGACAATTTTCATAGAAAATAAAGATTATGAAAATTGGATAGAAAAAATGGATATTCATAATGATATAAAAGAAACTATTACAAAACCAAGGCCAGGACATGCAGATTTTGCTGGAAGTATAAAATACAATCAAAGTGATATTAGAAATATATTAGAAAGATCCAGTGCAAGAGAAACTGCTATGAGAGTTGCTATTGGAAGTATTTCAAAACTTATGTTAAAAGAAATTGGGATTGATATATATAGTTATGTAACTTCTATAGGGATTTTTGAAGATAAAAACAATTATGATATAAATCATTTTAAATCTGCAGATAAATCTCCAGTAAGGGTATTAAATAAAAGTTTAGAAGGAAATATAATAAAAGAAATAGATAAAACAAAAGATAAAGGTGATACATTAGGTGGGTCATTTAAAGTAATTTCAACAGGAGTACCCATAGGCCTTGGAAGTCACGCTCAATGGGATAGAAAACTTGATGCAAAGTTAGCACAAGCTATAATGAGTTTGCAGGCAATAAAAGCAGTAGAAATTGGAGATGGAATAAACTCATCAAGGAATACCGGGTCAAATGTCCATGATGAAATTTTTTATAATGGAAGGTATTTTAGAAAAACTAACAATGCTGGAGGTATTGAAGGTGGAATTTCAAATGGAGAATACATAGAAATAAAGGCTTATATGAAACCCATTCCTTCACTTAAAAAACCTTTAAAAAGCATAGATATGAAGAGTAAAAAAGAGTTTTTAGCACATAAAGAAAGAGCAGATATATGTGCTGTTCCAGCAGCCAGCATAGTTGCAGAATCTATAGTAGCATTTACTATTGCAAAAGAGATATCAATTAAATTTGGTGGAGACAGTATGCAGGAAATTATTAGTAATTATAATAACTATATTAATACTCAAAAATGAGGTATAAAATGGAACTAACAGTAAATACACAAACAAATAATTATAAAATTCATATAAAAAGAAATCTTTTAAAAGAACTAGATATTCATTTAAAAGAATATAAAGATAAAAAAATTATAATAATTACAGATGAAAATGTATCTAAAATTTATTTAAAAGATATATTAAAAAAGTTAGAAGATTTTGATGTATATAAATTTATTATTCCACAAGGAGAAAAAAGCAAATCCTTTTCAATGGCAGAAAATATATATGATAAGTTAATAAAAGAAAAATTCAACAAATCATCTCTTATAATAAGTCTTGGTGGAGGTGTAGTAGGAGATTTAGCTGGATATATTTCTGCTACTTATATGAGAGGAGTTAATTACATACAAATTCCAACTACATTATTATCCCAAATAGATAGTAGTATTGGAGGAAAGGTTGGAATAAATTATAAGGGTATTAAAAATATAATTGGAAGCTTTTATCAACCTCAAAAAGTATTAATTGATATCAATACCCTTAAAACATTAAATAAAGGTGATATCAGTTCTGGTTTAGCTGAAATGATAAAATATGGAATAATTAAAGACTATGATTTGTTGAAAAAAATAGATGGAAAAATACCCCTTATTTTAAATTTAGAATTAGATGATATTGATATACTTATTCAAAAATCCTTAGAAATTAAAAAAGATATAGTTGAAGCTGATACATTTGAAAAAAATACACGAAAGACACTAAACTTTGGTCATACCATAGGTCATGGCATTGAATCTTTAGATGAATTCAAAAGATTTAAGCATGGAGAAGCTGTTGCACTTGGAATGATTTCTGAATCATTTATTGCAAATAAAATGGGATTGATATCAGAAGAATATTACCATCAGATTAAAAAAATAATTTTTAAAATAATTAAAAGAATAAATTTTACTTTAGAAGAAAAAAAACAAATACTTAAAAATATTGAAATGGATAAAAAAAATATAGATGAAAATATAGTGTTTATTTTTCCTGTAGATTATGATAAAGTAGATATATTTTATATTGATATATCTAATAAACTTATAATAGAATCGTTAGGAGATGATATTTAAGTGAATATAGAAGGAAGAAATATTACATTAAATGGTGAGATTTATGCACCAGGAGATAAATCTATATCTCACAGAGCAATTATGTTAGGATCTATTTCTGAAGGAATAACTACAATAGACAATTTTTTATTTTCAGATGACTGTATGCATACTATAAATATATTTAAAGAGATGGGAATAGAAATACAAGTAAATAATAAACAAATCCAAATTAATGGTGTAGGATTATATGGACTTAAAAAGCCTGATAAAAAACTTTATGTGGGTAATTCAGGAACAACTATAAGAATAGCTTCTGGCATACTTGCAGGGCAAAACTTTTCTTCTACTATTGAAGGTGACTCATCTATAAAAAAAAGACCCATGGAGAGAATCATAAAGCCACTTTCTATTATGGGAGCAAATATAGCATCAAAAAATGGAAATCCACCATTAACTATAAATCCGTCAAAATCTTTACACTCTATAGAATATTTTCAGAAAATAGCTAGTGCTCAAGTGAAATCTGCTATTATGTTCTTAGCCTTATATACTAAAGGGGAAACAAAAATAGTACAACCTTCACAATCTAGAAATCATACAGAAAGAATGATGAAATATTTTGGGATAGATATAAAAGAGGAAAAGAATACTATAATTATAAATTCTGATACTAAAGCAAAAGGAAAAGATGTTTTTATACCTGGAGATATATCTTCTATATCTTTTTTTCTAGTAGGAGCTTTGATTTTGAAAAATTCTCATATTATCATAAGAAATGTAGGATATAATGAAACTAGAATAGGTATAATCGATATTTTGATTAAAATGGGGGCAAATATAAAAATATTTAATAAGAGTAAAAAAAATAATGAAGAAATTGTAGATATTGAAGTAAGAGCATCAAAACTTAATGGAGTAGAAATAAAGGGAGATATAATACCCAAATTAATAGATGAAATACCTATTATAGCTGTAGCTTGTGCATGTGCTAAAGGAAAATCTTTAATAAAAGATGCCAGTGAATTGAAAGTTAAAGAGAGCAATAGGATAAGTGCTATGGTAAATAATCTATCAAATATGGGAGTAAACATAGTAGAGACAAGTGATGGTATGATAATAGAAGGTAGAGATAGGTTGATGGCAAATAAAATAAAGAGTTATGATGATCATAGAATAACTATGAGTATGATAATAGCAGCCTTAAAGGCAAAAGGCATGACTAATATAGATGAAATTTCATCTATAGGAACTTCATATCCAGATTTTTTAAATACATTAAATAAATTGATTAATTATAAATAACCTATACAAAATGTGGAAGGTGATTAAAATGGAATATAAAAATAAAGCAGTAGTATTAGGAGCAAATTATTACATAGGACTTAGCATAATAAGATGCTTAGGACGAGAAGGTATTCATGTTAGCGCAATAGATTATACTAAAGAAGATAGCTATGGTTCAAAAACAAAATATCTAAAGGAACATTTAATAGCTCCACATTATGGAAGAGAACCAGAAGAATTTTTAAAGTTTTTGATAAATTATTCTAAAAAACAAGATCATAAACCTGTATTATTTCCTTCTTCTGATCCCTATGTAGAATTTATTGATAAATATTTTTATGAATTAAAAGAATATTTCTTATTTCCAATGGATAGAAAAGGTTTTTGGTCAGAAGTAATGGATAAATATACTATGAGTTTATTAGCTGAAAAATTCAATGTGAAAGTCCCTGAAACTATAAATTCAAAAGAGGAAAAATTAAAAGAAAGAGTAAATGAAGAAATAGGATACCCTTGTATCATTAAACCAATGGATTCTGCGTCTTTTGTAAGGAAGTATCGCAATAAAGTTTTTATTATAGATAATGAAGATGAATTAATGGAAAAAGTAAATATGTGTCATAAAGATAATTTTGAAATACTAATACAAAGAATAATTCCAGGACCAGAAGATAATTGTTATTGTTATGATGCATATTTAAATCAAGATTCAAAGGTTACTCACTTTACAACAGCCTATAAAATAAGACAATGGCCAATTAATTTTGGAGCATCTACTTATGCAAAGCAAAAATATATAAAAGAAATTCATGATATATGTAAACCTTTTTTAGAAGGAATAAAATTTAAAGGCTTTTCAGAAATAGAACTAAAAAGAGATGAAAATACTGGCATTATATACTTAATAGAGGTAAATGTAATAATAATAAACTTTAATGAGATGCTATATAATTGTGGTCTTAATTTTCCTTATATAACATATATGGAAATGACAGATAAATTACCACAGCCTAAAAGTGTTGAAAAAGATTTAGGATATACTTTTCTTTATATGTATGAAGATTTATTTGCAGTTAAAGAATATTTGAAAACTGGTCAAATGAATATTTCAAAGATAATAAAAGATGTTTCATTTAAAAATGTTGCTTCAACTTGGAGCTTTTCTGATCCTATGCCTGGATTATACTTTATGACTATGGCATTTAAAAGATTTCTTAAAAAAATCTAAAAAACAACACTAAATGTCTTTATTTTAACAATTTTGCTTTTTGTATACAAAAGGAATATAATTATTTTAGAAAAGTAATAACAATTAGTATTGGAGGAATAAAATTGAAAACAGAATTACCAATAGCATTATCAAACAAACATATTCATCTAAAGAAAGAAGATATCGAAAAACTCTTTGGGAGAGGTTATGAATTAAACAAACTAAAAGATCTTTCTCAGCCTGGGCAATTTGCCTCTAAAGAAAAAGTTGATATTGTAGGACCAAAGGGAAAATTAGAAGGAGTTAGAGTATTAGGACCTGCAAGAAATAATACTCAAGCTGAAATTTCTTTAACTGATGGATTTAAATTAGGTATAAAATCACCACTACGAGATTCAGGAGATATAGAGAATTCACCAGGAGCTAAAATAGTTGGTCCAAAAGGTGAGATTGAGATAGATAAAGGTATAATAGTAGCTTCACGTCATATTCATATGAATACCGAAGATGCTAAAGATTTTGGGGTAAAAGATAAAGATAGAGTAATGGTTAAAGTTCCAGGAGAAAGAGGAGTAATTTTTGATAATGTATTAGTTAGAGTTAATGAAAATTATAGTCTTGAAATGCATGTAGACTTAGAAGAAGGAAATGCATGTGGAGCTAAAAATGGAATGACTGTAGAATTGATTAAATAAGGAGAGTGAAAAAATGAATATTGCATCAAAAATAGATCATACAATTTTAAAAGCTGATACTACAAGAGAACAAGTAAAAAAAGTATGTGATGAGGCTAAAGAATATAGTTTTGCTTCTGTGTGTGTAAATCCAAATTATGTAGGATATGTAAGTGAAGAATTAAAGGGTAGTAGTGTAAAAGTTACTTCAGTTGTAGGATTTCCACTTGGAAACACTTTAAAAGAAGTGAAAGCTTATGAAACAGAGCAAGCTATAAAAAATGGTGCTGATGAAATAGATATGGTAATAAATATAGCGGCACTCAAAAATGAAAATTATGATTTAGTTAAAGAAGACATAAAAGCTGTAGTTGATGCTTCCAAAGATAAACTAGTAAAAGTAATTATAGAAGCCTGTTTACTTTCAAATGATGAAAAAGTTAAAGCATGTGAAATAGCTAAAGAATCTGGTGCTGATTATGTGAAAACTTCAACTGGATTTTCTACAGGAGGAGCTACAATTGATGATGTAAAACTTATGAGAAAAACAGTTGGAGCTGAATTAGGTGTAAAAGCTTCAGGTGGTATTAGAGATATAGAAACTTCTAAAGCTATGATTGAAGCTGGTGCCTCAAGAATTGGAGCTAGTTCTTCAGTATCTATAGTTAAAGGTGAAAAAGGAAATTCAGATTACTAAAATAAAAGTCAGATCCTAGGATCTGACTTTTATTTTAGTAATCTGTTAAACAAAATTTAAATTTTGTCGATATATTTAGTAGAAAAATATATTTGAGAATTATAGGAGTGAAAAGATGAAGATAGATAGAATAGGAATAAAAAACATTGATAATATGAATAGTTCAAAAAATAATATAAAAAATAACAATCAAATATCATTTAGGGAAGTTATTGATAAAAAAACAGAAAAATTTGATTTGGAAAAAATAAAAACACAATTATTAGATATAAGTGAATCAGGGAAGAAATTAGCTAATAAAAGAACTATAGAAAATCTTTTTGATTATAAAAAGAAAGTTAAAAATTTTTTAGATGAAGCATTAGAATCTGGATTAGATTTAAATAAAAGGGGCGGTTTTAGAAGAGGGGGAAGTTCTAGACTTTTAAAGATAGTATCTAAAGTAGATTCCAAACTGATAGATTTGACTGAAGAACTTTTAAAAGATGAGAATCCTAGACTTGATTTACTTAGACTGGTTGGAGAAATTGAAGGCATGCTAATTAATATTTATATATAAAAAAAGCGGTTAATTCCGCTTTTTAAACATTAAATCTAAATATCACTACATCTCCATCTTGCATAATATATTCTTTTCCTTCTAGACGAACCAAACCTTGTTCCTTTGCTTTTATCATACTAGCAGTTTCATTTAAATCTTTAAAACTAACTATTTCAGCTCTTATAAATCCTTTTTCCATATCAGTATGAATTTTACCTGCTGCTTCAGGTGCTTTAGAACCTTTTTTTATAGTCCAGGCTCTAGATTCTTTTGGTCCTGCTGTTAGAAATGAAATAAGTCCCAAAAGTTCATAACTTGCCTTTATCAATCTATCTAGACCAGATTGTTCTATTCCAAGCTCTTCTAAAAACATTTCTTTTTCATCATCTTCGAGTTCAGCTATTTCAGATTCGATTTTTCCACAAATAGTTATTATACCAGAATCTTCTTTTTTTGCATGCTCTTTTAATTTGAGAAGGTGCTCATTTTCATTTTTATTTATAATATCTTCCTCTGAAATATTAGCAGCATATAATACAGGTTTTTTAGATAATAGGTTCAAGCCTTTAACAAAAACTTCATCTTCCTTGTCAAAGTCTAACATTCTTATAGGAATGCCTTCTTCCAGGGATTCAACTATTTTTTGAATTATTTTAAGTTCCTTAGATAAGGATTTGTCAGTTTTAACCAGTTTTTCAGTTTTACTTAATCTTTTACTCATTATTTCTAAATCTGATAATATAAGTTCTAAGTCTATTATTTCAACATCTCTTAAAGGATCAATATTACCCTCAACATGAGTAACATTTTCATCTTCAAAACATCTTACTACATGGACAATTGATTCTACCTCTCTTATATGTGATAAAAACTTATTGCCTAAACCTTCTCCTTTACTAGCTCCTTTTACAAGTCCTGCAATATCAAAAAATTCTATAGCAGTAGGTAATTTTTTCTCTGAACCAAATATTTCAGTTAGTCTATCAAGTCTTTCATCTGGAACTGATACTACACCTACATTAGGCTCTATTGTACAGAATGGATAATTGGCAGATTCTGCGCCTGCTTTGGTAATTGCATTGAATAATGTGGACTTTCCTACATTAGGAAGTCCTACTATGCCTAATTTCATAAAAATCTCCTTTCAAACACATTGATTTTAATACTTATAAAATTATACATTAAATATGCAATAACTTCAATCAAACAAAAAAATGAAAAATTAATAATAATTTTTGAGATTTTTGTAATACTAATTATAGGAGGTGAAAATGTGCTAAATAAAATAAAAAGTTTAGGTATAATCTTTTTGATTATACTTATGATTTCTATTATAAGTATAGGATGTCAAAATGATGATACAGATACAAATGATGATGCAAATGAAGAGATGGATAATGAAGATAATAAAGATGAAGATATGACAGATGGAGATATGACAGATGAAGATATGGATATGAATAATGAGTCTTTAGCAAACAGTATTGTTGAAATG